>JARRJC010000025.1 GCA_037379885.1 Limibacillus sp. | reverse complement strand
GCTCGATGGCGACATGCATCATCCAGTTGTCTCCGGGCGCCACTTCCACCGTTACGGCGCTGCCTGCCACTCGCGCCCCGGCATAGATGGGCCGGAGGTATGAAGCCAAAAGCCCCTTGCGACCCTGCGCCTCGTGAAGCGTGGCGACCCCGCAAGCGGCCAATTCCGCCACGACAGCAGGATCCGCGCGCTCAATCTTCTGTACGACCACGCCGCTCATCACAGTTCATCCACGGTTCGGGGATAGATCGACTGGAAGCCTTCCGCATAGCGGCAGTCCCGCCCGCCGGACTGGCCGCCGGAATTACGCCGGAAATGATTCCCCCGGTTCTCGGCGAGCCGGGTGTAGTAGTCCCAGAGATGCTCCTGACCGGCCATGCATTCGATGGCCGCCCGCTTCTTCTCCCACACCGGCGTGATGTCCAGGAAGAGATCGGGCTTCCACCCCATCTGTTCGGTCTGATGCGGTTCGAAGAGGTAGAGCTGAGGGGCTCCAAGGACCTTCTCTCCCGGCTTGTGCCCCCAGGCCTGGGCGATCATCCGGCATTCCATCAACACTTTGGTGGTGTACATATGGTCGGTGTTGTAGGGGTCGTAGAGCGAGTGGGAGAGGATGAAGGCCGGCTGCACCTCGCGCAGCAGGTCCACGAGGCGGTCCTTCGCGGCGCGGTCCAGCTCCAGCGGATAGTCGCCCAGATCGAAGAAGCGGATATCCTCCACCCCGAGGGCGGCTGCGGCCTTCTCGGCTTCCTCGCGGCGGGCCGCCTTGACCCGCTCCAGGGTCATGCCCTCCTGCTTCCAGAGTTTGGCGCTTTCGCCTCGTTCTCCAAAGGAGAGGCAGAGGACCGTGACGCGGTACCCTTTCGCAACGTGAAGCGCGATGGCGCCAGCGCAGCGCCAGACGAAATCGGCGGCGTGCGCGCTCACCACCAAGGCGGTCTTCTCGGACATCTCCACCTCACAAAAAGATGCGATAAGGCGAACTGCCCGCGCAGACTTAAAGAGCGGGGCAGTCCATCGCTCCGGCGCAAAAGGAAAACGCCAAGCGCCTGCTCGCATCTTTTCTAATGTAGGGCAGGGGAGACTGGCCAATCGGCTAACGCTTTGCCGCCATTCGATCCTTGCATGGCGCTTTAGGAGCGTCCTGGAAACGATGGCGGAGGAGGAGGGATTCGAACCCCCGAGACGCTCTCGCGCCTAACGGTTTTCAAGACCGCCGCATTCAACCGCTCTGCCACTCCTCCGGCCTGTCCGCTGCGGGGCGGAGCGGCATGTCTATCACCTCGGCTGCAAAGCTGCCGGCTAGACCAGCCCGCTTTCGAGCTTTTTCGAAGTGCCTTCGTCGGGTTGCCCTTCGACCAGCGCTTGAAACTCCTGAACGATGTTGAAGGCGGCGCCGTCGCTGAGGCCGGTCGAGGTCAGGTAGGTCTGCAGAAGGGCCATCTTGCCCAGCACGAAATCCTGGCGTTCTTCGGCGCGCATCTCCTGCGCGGCCGTGGCCGTCTGCGCGGCGAGCTCTTGGATGTACTTCTGCAGTTCAATTCCGGACATCGACGTCTTTCTCCCTCTCAGAATGGACCCTGAGAATAGGAGCGGGCTTTGGAGCATACTGTCTGTGCCGCGCCGTATTACATTGTGTCTGCGGCCATTTCGCATGGCGCGAATCTGTGGCAAAGATAGTCATGCTTCGCGTAACCCGATTCGCTTCCTTGTTGATCGTCCTCTCGCTCCTCATGGGCTGTGCGGGGGCAAGCGCGGATTCCGTCGAGGGCTTTCCCGAATTCATACAGGAACTGAAGCGCGAAGCCGTCGAACAGCGTGGGATTTCGCCCGCCACTGTCGAGGCTGCGCTGAATGACATCGAGCCTCTCGAACGTGTCCTGAAGCGAGACCGTAGCCAGGCTGAGTTCAAGCTTACGCTCTCCGACTACAGCGCGCGCGTCATCACGGACGGGAACATCTCTGTCGGGCAGCGCCGGATGGACGAGCATGCCGCGCTGCTGGAACAGGTCGCGGCGCGCTACGGCGTGCAACCCCGCTTCATCGTCGCGATCTGGGGTATAGAGACGCGCTTCGGCGCGATCACCGGCAACGAGCATGTCCTGCCAGGTTTGGTGACCTTGGCCTTCGACCGACGCCGGTCGTCCTTCTTTCGCGAGCAGGTCTTCGCCGCCCTGGAGATGGCGGACAAGGGCTACATCCAGCTTGAGCGCATGAAGGGCTCCTGGGCTGGCGCCATGGGGCAGCCGCAGTTCATGCCGAGCAGCTATCTCGCCTACGCTCAGGATTTCGACGGCGACGGCTATCGCGATATCTGGAACAGCGAAGCCGACGTCTTTGCATCTATCGCGAACTATCTGGCCCAGCATGGTTGGAATGACAGCCTGACCTGGGGCAGGGAGGTCCGGCTTCCGGCCGATTTCCAGCGCACGCTTTCAGCCTTGGACTATCAGGGTGACAGCGGTTGCCGGGCGGAGCGGAACCGCAGCGTGCAAAAGAGCCTCTTGGAGTGGCAGGGACTGGGCGTGCGCCGCACCGACGGCAGGGATCTCCCCGCCGTCGACATTCCCGCGGCCATGGTCCAACCGGACGGACCGGACGGTCCAAGCTTCCTCGTCTACTCCAATTACAGCAGCATTCTTCGCTATAACTGCGCGCATCTCTATGCCTTGACCGTCGGTATGCTTGCCGATCGACTTGCAGCCCGTTAAATTCATCTGGTGGGGTTGATGATAAGGGGACACAAGATGTTGAGGTTTTCTCGGCAGCTTTCCGGAGTCACCGGACTATGCGCTTTGCTTTTGCTCAGCGCCTGCAGCGAAGTCGAGCTGGTCGCGCACGGCGCAAAGCAGCTTCAGGACAATTCGATCTCAAGCGATCTCGGCCAGTACAAGGTCGGCAAGCCATACAATTTCACGGCAAGCGCACGGCCAACGGCGCGATCTTCGACGAGAACAAGGTCTCGGCGGCCCACAAGACCCTGCCGCTGCCCTCGGTGGTGCGGGTGACGAACCTGGAGAATGGGCGCTCGATCAAGGTTCTGGTCAATGATCGCGGCCCCTACGCTTCGGGCCGGATTATCGATTTGTCCCGCCGCGCGGCGCAGCTTCTTGATTCCGAGCGCAGCGGCACGGCGAAGGTGCGCGTCCAGATCCTGGAACAGGAAAGCCGGCAGGTGGCGGCCATCGCCCAGGGCAGGGGCGGCGACAACCCGCTTCCCGCCGCCGCGCCGACCGAACAGGTCGCGGTGGAGACCCTCAACAACCCCGGTACCGCACCAACCCAACCCCAACCAGAAGCGGTCACGCAGGCGGTTCATAAGGAGGTTGAGACCATGACCTCCCCGCAGCAGCCGATTCAGGTAACCGAGGTCGGGCAGTCCAGCCTCTATATTCAGGCCGGCGCTTTTTCCATTTACGACAACGCGGACAAGCTGCGCTTGCAGTTGGCCTCAATCGGGCCGGCCCAGATTTCCCCGGCCCTGGTGAACGGGACGCAGTTCTACCGCGTGCGTGTCGGGCCCTTGCGGGACGTGAACGAAGCCGATCAGATTCTCTCGCGCATGATTTCCAACGGCTACACGAATTCACGAATCGTGGTCGAAGGAGCCTGACGGTTCAGCGCCGCCATAGTCTTGGCAAAGTTTACCGCTAGAGAGAAGCGACGCCGGGAGAGGCGAGAGGGAGAAGGAGTTCATGGTGGTTAGAAATCTACGCGCCTGGGGGCGGATGAGTCTGGTGGGATTGGCCGCCTTGCTTATTGGGCTGAGCCTTGGCATCAGGAGCGCCGCTGCGCTCGACACCTCTGCGCGTGAGGCCTTCGTGATCGACCTCTCCACCGACACGGTCCTGCTCTCGAAGGACGCCGATCAGGTCATGCCGCCGGCGTCGATGAGCAAGATCATGACCATGTACCTGGTCTTTGAACGTCTGAAGAACGGCAGCCTCAAGCTCGACGACGAACTCCCGGTCTCCGAAAAGGCCTGGCGGATGGGGGGCTCCAAGATGTTCGTCGAGGTCGGCAATCGGGTGCGTGTGGAAGACCTGATCCGCGGCATCGTGATCCAATCAGGAAACGATGCCTGCGTGGTCTTCGCCGAGGCCATCGCCGGTAGCGAAGAGGCCTTCGCGGCGAAGATGACCGAGAAGGCCCGGGAGCTTGGCATGGAGACCAGCCAGTTCGCCAATGCGACGGGATGGCCGAACCCCAACCATTACATGACCGCCCGCGAGCTGGCGATGCTCGGAGCGGCGCTGATCCGGGATTTCCCCGAGTACTATCACTACTTCGCGGAGACCGAGTTCACCTGGAACGACATCAAGCAGCACAACCGGAACCCGCTTCTTTACCAAGGGATTCCGGGCGTGGACGGCCTGAAGACGGGTCATACGGAAGAAGCGGGCTATGGCCTTACGGCATCGGCCGAGCGCAACGGCCGGCGCATCCTGGTGGTCGTGAACGGCCTCGCGAGCGACCGCGCCCGCGCGGAGGAGGCCGGACGGCTTCTGGAGTGGGCCTTCCGCGAGTTCGAAAGCCGGGAGCTCTTCACGGCGGGGGAAACGGTTGAGAGCGTGGAGACCTGGATGGGAACCGCCGATCAGGTGGCCCTAACCTCAAACGAGGATATCCGCGTCACCCTGCCGCGCAGCCGCAGCAGCGACGTCACCGTCAAGGTGACCTATGAAGGGCCGGTCCAAACTCCGATCGAAAAGGGCCAGCACATCGCCGATCTCCGCATCGAAGCCGAGGACATGGAGCCCATCGTCTATCCTCTGGTCGCTGCTGATGCGGTCGAGCGCCAAGGCCCGATAGGGCGCTTCTTTACCGGCATCACGCACATGGTCCTGGGAAGCGCCGGGATCAATTGACCCCCGGGCCGCGAGCAGCCACCATTCGGCCATGAGCGAGCGGGGACGTTTCATCACCTTGGAAGGCGGCGAGGGCGCGGGCAAATCCACCCAGCAGCGTCTTCTTGTGACCGCCCTGCAAAGCCAGGGGCTCGAAGTTATCGCGACGCGCGAGCCCGGCGGCAGTCCGGGTGCTGAGGAGATTCGGACGCTCTTAGTGAAGGGGGACAGCCTGCGCTGGGATGGAGTGAGCGAAGCCCTGCTCCACTTCGCCGCCCGCCGAGACCATTTGCGCAGTCTCGTCTGGCCCGCCTTGGAGCGCGGGGCCTGGGTCGTCTCAGATCGTTTCGCCGATTCCACGCTGGCCTATCAGGGCTACGGTCACGGGCTCGACAGGAAAGTCTACGACCAGCTCTACCGCATCGTTTGCGGCGACTTCAAACCGGACCTGACCCTGATCCTCGACCTGCCGGTCGCCGCCGGCCTGGCGCGCGCTGGTAGACGGGGAGGGGGCGAAGACCGCTACGAGAGCATGGGGGCGGCGTTCCACGAACGGCTCCGCCAGGGTTTCCTAAAGATCGCTGAACAAGAACCGGCCCGCTGCCGCGTCGTGGACGCCAGCAAGGATGAGGCCGCCGTTGCCCGCGCCTTGCGCGCCGCGCTCGATGACGCCTTGGGAACCACGCTGTCATGACCGCCGAGTTGACCGACAACAAGAACCTCCCGGCACCCTCCGCCAATCCCGATCTCTTCGATCAGGGTGAGGCGGAGTCCGTCCTGCTTCGGGCCTACAACAGCGGCCGTTTGCCCCATGCCTGGTTGCTGACCGGCCAGCAGGGAATCGGCAAGGCGACACTGGCGCACCGTTTTGCGCGTTTCCTCTTCGCGCAAGGTGAAGGCGGCGCGGGGGAAGCGGGCCTGTTCGGCGAGGCGCTCGCACCCAGCAGCCTGGCCATGGAGCCCGAGCATCCGGTCTTCAAGCGCGCGCTGTCCGGTGGCCTCAGCGACCTGGTGATCTTGAAGAAGGGCCTGAACGACAAGGGGAGGCCGGAAGCCTCCATCCCGGTGGAAAGGGTGCGCAAGGCGGCTGAGTTCCTCAACAAGACGGCCGCCGACGGCGGGTGGCGCGTGATCATCGTCGATGGCGCCGAGGACCTGAACAAGAACAGCGCCAACGCGATCCTCAAAGAGCTGGAAGAACCGAACGAGAAGAGCCTGCTGCTTCTGGTCAGTCACGCGCCGGGCCGCCTGCTGCCCACGATTCATTCGCGCTGCTGTCATCTCGCCCTGAAGCCCTTGCCCGAAGCGACAGTGACGCAGCTGCTCGTCCGCGAGGAACCGGACTTGGCGCCTGAAGAGGCCGCAGCCTTGGCGCGGCTCTCGGAAGGCAGCATCGGACGGGCCCTCGACCTGCACAGGGAAGGGGGGCTCATTCTGCTGCAGAGCCTCACGGCCCTGCTCCAGGACCTGCCGCGTCTGGAGGGGGGAAAGCTGCACGCCTTCGCCGACAGCCTCGTGGGCGGTGCAAAGGACCGGCGGGCCTTCGAAACGCTGCGCGAGCTGCTTCTATGGTGGCTTGCCCGCATGATCCGCGGTGCGGCGGCTGACAGCTATCCCGCGCCGGTGTTGGAGGGCGAGGCGGCGCTGATGCAGCGGCTGATCGGCCACGGTGGCCTTGAGGGCTGGATGCAACTACGCGATAAGTGGAGCGAACAGTTGGCGCGCGCCGACACCACGGCGCCCAACCGCCGCCAGATGATCCTGGGCGTTTTCTACGATATGGCCCGGCTGAGCGCTTGATAGCCCCGCCGCCAAGCCCAGATAGATACTCAAGCGCACTCTAAATAAGGGCCAAAAATGGGCCGAAGGAAACCATGCTGATCGATTCCCACTGCCACCTCGACTACCTGGCCAAGGATCAAGACGTCGAAGCCTTGCTCGAACGGGCCAAGGGCGCCGGCGTTGGCGGCATGGTGACCATCTCCACCAGGCTCTCCACCTTCCCCGAGGTGCTCAAGATCGCCAAAAGCCACCCGGATCTCTGTTGGTGTTCGGTCGGCGTGCATCCTCACCACGCGGATGAGGAGGGGCTGAGCGATCCCGCCCAACTCGTCGAACTGGCTGGCGATCCAGCGGTCGTCGGCATCGGAGAGACCGGCCTGGACTACTACTACGACAACGCGCCGCGGGAGGACCAGCAACGCTCCTTCCGGGCCCACATCGCAGCGGCCCGCGAGACGGGACTGCCGTTGATCGTCCATACGCGCGACGCCGACGAGGACACGGTGGCGATCCTGAAAGACGAGTATGAGAAGGGGGCTTATCCGGGCTTGATCCACTGTTTCACCGCCGGCCCCGAACTGGCAGCGTCCGTCTTGGAGCTGGGGTTCTATATCTCCGTGTCCGGGATCGTGACCTTCAAACGCAGCGACGAGCTTCGGGAGACCCTGAGCGGCGTGCCGCTGGAGCGCCTGCTGGTGGAGACCGATGCGCCCTTCCTGGCGCCGGTCCCGCACCGCGGGAAGACCAACGAGCCTTCCTATGTCGGCCATACCGCCGCAGCGCTCGCGGAATTGAAGGGCGTCGGCGCCAAGGAACTGGAAGAGACCACGACGGCCAACTTCTACAAGCTCTTCTCCAAAGCCGCGCCCCCGGCGCAGGCGTGACGGAAACGGCGGCGGCGATGCGCGTTACCTGTCTAGGCAGCGGCAGTTCGGGCGGCGTCCCCCTGATCAACGGGGAGTGGGGGGCCTGCGACCCCTCGAACCCGAAGAACCGGCGTCGGCGGGCCTCGGTTCTGGTGGAGGAGGAGGGGCGGCGCCTGCTGATCGATACCTCACCGGACCTGCGCAACCAGATGCTGGACGCCGGCGTCGAGCGTTTGGACGCGGTTCTGATTACCCACGACCACGCCGATCACACCCACGGCCTGGATGACCTGCGCGCCTTTGCCTTCCGGCAGGGACCGATTCCCAGTTACATGGACGCCAAGACGGCTGAAAGCCTTCGTTCAAGGTTCGGTTACGCCTTCGCATCGAAGAACGGCGACCAGGGGCTCTACCGCGCCATGATCGACGACAGGGAAATAACCCTGGAGCCCTTCGAGGCCGCCGGTTTCACGGTCCGGCCGTTCCTGCAGGACCACGGATACGGCCAAACGACGCTCGGCTTCAGGATCGGCGACTTCGCTTATTCCACCGATGTCGTGGCGCTGGACGAGGCAGCGTTCTCACTGCTGGAAGGCACCAGGGTCTGGTTCGTAGACTGCCTTCAGGAAAAGCCGCATCCGACCCATTCGCACCGCGAACAGACCTTCGAATGGATCGAGCGGGTCAAGCCCGAGCAGGCCGTCTTGATGCACATGAACCACAGCATGGACTACGACGCGCTCAACGCCCGGTGTCCCGACGGCGTAGAGCCCGGATACGATGGACTGTCGATTGATCTTTAATGTTTGATTTAAAGAACTTACAGCGCAAACCTGATTCTCGGTCCTGTCTATCCGCGCCCAAGGGCTGGCGCAATGACAGCGACCGTACATCACCCGTATTTCCGCTGCCGCCAGAAGATCTTTGGGTGATTTGGACCCAAGTGACCGCCCATTCGAAGCGCATTGTCGAATCCAAGCTAGATCCAGAGACGATGCAGAGCTTTCACGTCCAGCTGACACCGACGCTGCGTTTTCCCGATGAGGTGCGGGCCGAGATTGTTGGCCTGCCGGACGGATCCAGTTCCATCGCCGTTTACAGCCAATCGCGCTATGGTCTCTATGACTTTGGAGTGAACCGGAAGCGGGTAGACCGATGGCTGGAACGGCTTGATCGCCGAGTGATGGCTTACCGTCGGTTCCAGAAACGACAGAAGCCGGCGTTGGAGGAAGCATGAGACGGCAAGTGTTTGATCTTCCTGACTATGTTCAATTTAGTCATAATATACATTATGCGCGTTATCGATTGGGACCAGAGGCACCGTTCAGCGCCACCACGGGCACCCTTCCCGCATCATCCACGGTAGCCCTATCGCCCATCGAGGCCCTCTCATGACCGAGGCCAAGAATGCGATTCACCCTGAGCTCGGCAGAACTGCTGCTGAGGAGATCGTACGGCTCCTCACCATCATGCGCCGCCTGCGCGATCCGGAAGACGGTTGCCCCTGGGATGTGAAGCAGGACTTCCGCACGATCGCCCCCTACACCATCGAAGAAGCCTATGAGGTCGCGGACGCCATCGAACGCGGTGACCTGGAGGATCTACGAGATGAACTGGGCGACTTGCTGCTCCAGGTGGTCTTTCACGCCCGCATGGCAGAGGAATCCGGTCACTTCGACTTCTCCGCGGTCACGCGCGCGATCAGCGACAAGATGGTCCGGCGGCATCCCCACGTCTTCGCGGAGGCCCAGGAACGCGACGCTGAGAGCCAAACCAAGGCCTGGGAGACCCAGAAGGCCGAGGAACGGGCCGCAAAGGCGAAGGCCGAAGGCCGCGCGCCCTCTGTCTTGGAAGGCATCAGCGCCGCCCTGCCCCCGACAACCCGGGCATTGAAGCTGCAGAAACGTGCGGCCAGGGTCGGCTTCGACTGGCCTGAGATCAGGCCTGTGCTGGAAAAGATCGAAGAGGAACTCGCCGAGATAAAGACCGAGATTGACAAAGACGCAGCCGTCGACCGCCTGGAGGATGAACTGGGCGACTTGCTGTTCGCCGTGACCAACCTCGCGCGGCACCTGAGGATCGATCCGGACTCCGCGCTTCGCCGCACGAACGCCAAGTTCGAAGCCCGCTTCCAGGCGATCGAAGCAGCCCTGGCCAAGCAAGGGCGCTCGATAGAGGACGCGGATCTCGACGAGATGGAAGAGCTATGGCAAGCCTCTAAAAGCAAATGATATCAGAGTGATGGAAAAGGAGTTTAAGATATGACAGACCCTAAATCCCTGACGGTGTTCATCACCGGTGCTACCTCCGGCTTCGGTGAAGCGACCGCGCGCCGCTTTATCGATGAAGGCGCCAAGGTGATCGGCACCGGCCGCCGGCAGGAGCGCTTGGACGCCATGGCCAAGGAACTGGGGGAGGCTTTCCATCCGCTCGCGCTCGACGTGCGCGACGAGTCGGCCGTGAACGAGGCGGTCGCCGCCCTGCCCTCCGACTTCGCTTCCGTCGACGTCCTGGTGAACAACGCAGGGCTGGCGCTGGGGCTGGAGCCTGCGCAGGCCGCCAAGATGTCCGACTGGGACACCATGATCGACACCAACTGCAAGGGCCTCGTCTACTGCACGCGCGCCCTGCTGCCGGGCATGGTCGAGCGCGACCTCGGCCACGTCATCAACCTGGGATCGGTCGCCGGCACCTACCCCTATCCCGGCGGCAACGTCTACGGGGCAACCAAGGCCTTCGTGCACCAGTTCTCCTTGAACCTTCGCGCCGACCTGATCGGCAAGAACGTCCGCGTGACCTCTGTTGAGCCCGGCCTGGCCGAGACCGAGTTCTCGCTGGTTCGTTTCAAAGGGGATTCGGACAAGGCCAAGCAGCCCTACGCCAACCTCCAGCCCATGACGGCTGAGGATATCGCCGAGGCGATCTACTGGGTGGCGACCCTGCCCCGGCACGTGAACATCAACGTTGTCGAGATGATGCCCACCATGCAGGCCTTCAATCCCTTCAACTTCGCCCGCAGCGAAGACTGATTGAGGCCTATCAGGCCGGGCGGTCGCGCTCCGCGTCCGCCCGCGCCTCCTCCTTGAGCCAGGAAATGACCGTCTTCAGCGGACCGCGCAGAGGCCCCGGGCGGCGCACCAGGTAGTAGCCGGTCTTCTCCCGCGCATCGTTCTCGAACAGGGACACGAGACGGCCCTGGCGGATATCCTCCTCGACGAACACGCTCGCGGTGCATGCAATGCCCTGCCCCTCCCGGACCGCCGGCAGCACGAGGTGCCCCGGCAGGTGCAGCATGCCCTGTTTGGAGCGGATGTCCTCAAGCCCGCGGCTGCGGAGCCATGTCCGCAGCTCATCCAGTCCCAGTTCATTGACCCAGGGATAGTCGCCCAGCTGCTCGGGCTTCGTGATCTTCCGGCCCTTCAACAGCGACTTGGCCGCCACGATACGGAACCGCGCGGGGATCAGGGGCTCGACTTCCAGCCCCTCCCAGTTCCCCGTGCCGTAGCGGACCGCGAGATCAAAGCCGTCGCGCTTCAGATCGACCACCGCTGAAGAGGGACTGAGCATCAGTTCGATCTCCGGGTGACGATCCCGGAACGCGCCGAGCCGGCCCATCATCCAACTGGCGGCGAAACTCGGCGTCATGGTGATCTTCACGCCCCGGGAGGCTTCGCGTTGGCTAAGCTCCGCCAAGCCCTCGGCCAAGGTCTCGAAGCCCACTGTCAGCCGGGCAGCGAGCAAGCGCCCCTCGTCACTCAGCGCCAGCCCCCTTCCCTCCCTGAAAAGCAACCCCGTCCCAAGCCATTCCTCCAGCCTGCGCACCTGCTGCGCCACGGCTGCGTGGGTGACGTTGAGCTCGCGCCCCGCCTCGCTGTAACTCCGATGACGCGCCGCGGCCTCGAAGGATCTGAGGCTTGATAGCGGCGGCATGCTTGCCCAATCCATATATAATCTCAGCTAACAGTTTAGAAATATTGCTGCCTGGCGTTTATGAGATGAAAGCGCCATTTTCCTCCTATCAGCAAAGCCTACAGGAGGTTCAAATGTTAGTCACGGTTCTTTCAGAAAGCTATCGCACGGCGACCCGCAGCGAGCAGCCGGGCGTCAGTCACCCGCCCTCGCCTCTGTCGAGCACGCCCCGCGCCGGCGGCTGGCGGCACCACAAGCGCCCCGGCCCTGTCGGGCGCGCAGCCGAAGCGTCGCTCGGCGTGGCGGTCCTCGCCCTCGCCATCCTCTCGCTTTGGGGATAAGGGCGTCTAGTCGAAGAGCGTGTGGCGCAGGGTTTCCCAGGTCTCCTCATCGGCGGCCATGAGGAGGCCCTGCGTCTTTCGCATGAGGGGGCTGTATCGCTCGCCTTCCAGCACCTTGGCGAGACCGCCGGCCTCGGCGTGCAGCAGGGCGCCGGGTGCATGGTCCCAGGGCATCAGCTTGGTGAAGAGGGAGAAATCCATTTCCCCCGCGGCGAGGCGCACATATTCCGCTCCGGCGCAGCCCAGGCTCTTCATCTGAGTGATCTTCGAGCGGTTGCGCTCCAGGCTCCGCGCCACATCAGGCTGTCCCCAAGTGCTGGCGTGCAGCGTACCCGCCATCTCGGAAATCTCAGCAGGCGGCTTGGCCACGGAGAGGCGCTGGTCGTCGCGCCAGGCCCCGCTCCCCAGTTCCGCCACGGCCATGCGGCCTTCCGGCAGTTCGTATATCCAGGAGGCCAGGGTCACGCCCTTCTGCACCAACGCCAGCATCACGGCGAAGACGGGACGCCCCTTCGCGAAGTTCCGGGTACCGTCGATGGGATCGACGATCCAGACCGGCGTGGGGTCGGCCAAGAGATCGAAAAGCGCAGGGTCGGCGGAGGTGGCCTCCTCCCCCACCACGCAGGAGCCGGGCAACAGGTCGGTCAGAACGCGGGTCAAGCGCAGCTCCGAGGCTTCGTCGGCAACGGTGACCGGGTCACCCTTTTCCTTCTCGCGCACCTCATGGGCGGCGAGTGACTGGTAGCGCGGCATGACCTCGATCTCGGCGGTTTCGCGGATCAGGTCGGAGACTCGTTGGATATCGATCTGCATGGCGCAGGGACTATTGCCCAGCCGGTTCGGGAGATAAAGGCCTTAATCCCCCTTTTGGCGCCGCAAAAGAAAACGGCCGGGAAGGCTTACCCTCCCGGCCGTATTTCTCAGAAGCCTAGGCTTTCTGGGGGCGGGCTTAGAAGCCCATGCCGCCCATGCCGCCCATGCCACCCATTCCGCCCATGTCGGGAGCGCCACCGGACTCCTTCTTCTCGGGCTTCTCGGAGATCATGGCTTCGGTGGTGATCAGCAGGCCCGCGATGGAAGCGGCGTCCTGCAGAGCCGTGCGCACGACCTTGGTCGGGTCGATGATGCCGGCCTTCACCAGATCGCAGTACTCGCCGGTCTGGGCGTTGAAGCCGAAGGTCTGGCTCTTCTGCTCCAGCAGCTTGCCGACAACGATCGAGCCTTCCGCCCCTGCGTTGATCACGATCTGACGGATCGGGGCCTGCAGGGCGCGGCGAACGATCTCGACGCCGACACGCTGGTCGCTGTTCTCGGTCTCGAGCTTGGCGAGGGCGAGAGAAGCGTAGAGCAGCGCGGTACCGCCGCCGGGGACGATGCCTTCCTGAACGGCCGCGCGGGTCGCGTTCATGGCGTCCTCGACGCGATCCTTACGCTCCTTCACCTCAACCTCGGTGGCGCCGCCGACACGGATGACCGCAACACCGCCAGCCAGCTTGGCCAGACGCTCCTGCAGCTTCTCACGGTCGTAGTCGGAGGAGGTATCTTCAGCCTGCGCGCGGATCTGGTTGCAGCGGGCCTCGATGTCCTTCTTGGTGCCGGCGCCGTCGACGATGGTGGTCTCTTCCTTGGTGATCGCCACCTTCTTGGCGCGGCCCAGCATGTCGAGCGTGACGCTCTCCAGCTTGATGCCCAGGTCTTCGCTGATGACCTGACCGTTGGTCAGGATGGCGATGTCCTCGAGCATGGCCTTGCGGCGGTCGCCGAAGCCGGGCGCCTTCACGGCGGCGACCTTCAGGCCGCCACGCAGCTTGTTCACCACGAGCGTGGCCAGAGCCTCGCCCTCGATGTCCTCGGCGATGATCAGCAGCGGCTTGTTGGACTGCACGACGGACTCGAGAACCGGCAGCAGGGGCTGCAGGCTGGAGAGCTTCTTCTCGTGCAGGAGGATGTAGGGATCCTCGAGATCGCAGGTCATCTTCTCGGCGTTGGTCGCGAAGTAGGGCGACAGGTAGCCGCGGTCGAACTGCATGCCTTCGACGACGTCCAGCTCGGTCTCGAGGGCCTTGGCCTCCTCAACCGTGATGACACCCTCGTTGCCGACCTTCTGCATCGCCTCGGCGATCATCTGGCCGATGGAGGTGTCGCCGTTGGCGGAAATGGTGCCGACCTGTGCGACCTCATCGGTGTTCTTGACCTTCTTGGACCGCTTGGAGAGGTCCTTCACGATGGCCTCGACGGCCTTGTCGACGCCGCGCTTCAGGTCCATCGGGTTCATGCCGGCGGCAACAGCCTTGGCGCCCTCACGGACGATGGACTGGGCCAGCACGGTCGCCGTGGTGGTGCCGTCGCCGGCGACGTCGTTGGTCTTGCTGGCGACTTCGCGCACCATCTGGGCGCCCATGTTCTCGAACTTATCGGAGAGTTCGATCTCCTTGGCGACGGAGACGCCGTCCTTCGTGGTGCGCGGAGCACCGAAGGACTTGTCGATCACCACGTTGCGGCCCTTGGGACCCAGCGTGACCTTGACGGCGTCCGCCAGGATATCGACACCGCGCAGCATGCGCTCGCGGGCGTCCTGGCCGAATTTAACTTCCTTGGCTGCCATTTTCAGAAACTCCTCTCGAGTTGCTTGGCTTGAAAGCGTGAATGGCTCGTGGTCGATCCGGCGGCGGGCTTAGCCCAGCACACCCAGGATGTCGGACTCGCGCATGATGAGGACGTCCTTGCCGTCCACCTTCACCTCGGTCCCGGACCATTTGCCGTAAAGAACGGTGTCGCCCTTCTTGACGTCCAGAGCGACCAGCTTGCCGGTCTCGTCGCGGCTGCCAGAGCCGACGGCGACGATCTTGCCCTGCATGGGCTTTTCCTTGGCGGTGTCGGGAATGATGATGCCGCCGGCGGTCTTCTCTTCGGCTTCGAGCGGCTCAACGACAACGCGATCATGAAGCGGCCGGAATTTCATGGCTCAGTTCTCCAGTCTTATTCGCGAATATGAAAGGTTTACCCCTTAACAGCCCCACTCCATGCGCGGCTGTTAGCACTCCCCTCTGGTGAGTGCTCACGGTATGTAGCGATGCCCTCGACGACTGTCAACGCATCAGAAGTCAGGGCGCAAAATAATTTTGGAAAGTCTCGTCAACACCGGACAGCTGTTAAGCGCCGGAGCCGAAGCGCTGTTCGAATCGCGCGATGTCATCGGGCTTGAGGCGAACCTTGAGATGCGCCGTGAGCGCCTCGTCCTCGCGCGTCACCACCTCGCCACGCCTGTAGAGCCAGGCGAGGGCCTCCCCATTGCTGAGATCGACGTCGAGCTGGACCACTTCGCTGTCCTTGGAAAGCTGGGCGTCGATGACCTGGAGCAGTTCTTCCGTCCCCTGCCCCGTCAAGGCCGAACAAGCAACGGAACGGGCATCGCGGTCCGCCTGGTTCTGCAGGAAGTTGGCGTCATTCTGGGGCAGCAGGTCCACTTTGTTCAGGACCTCCACCACGCCCTCTTCCAGACGCGGTTCCAGCCCCAGATCCTTAAGGACCCGGATCACTTCGCGCTTCTGCAGCTCGCTGTCCGGATCGGCGACATCGCGCACATGCAGCACCAGATCGGCCTCGATCACCTCCTCCAGCGTGGCGCGGAACGCGGCCACCAGGTCGGTGGGCAGGTCGGATATGAAGCCCACGGTGTCGGACAGGATGATGTTTCGTCCCGAGGGCAGCCTGAGCTGGCGCAAGGTCGGGTCCAGCGTGGCGAAAAGAAGGTCCTTGGCGAAAACCTCCGACGTCGTCAGCCGGTTGAACAGGGTCGATTTGCCCGCGTTGGTGTAGCCCACCAGCGCCACCACGGGGTAGGGCACGCGCTTGCGCGCCTTTCGATGCAAGGACCGGGTCCGTGTGACCTGCGCCAACTGGCGCTTCAGCTTGGTGATGCGCTCGGTGATCAAGCGGCGGTCGATTTCGAGCTGGCTTTCACCCGGACCCCCGACGAAGCCGAGACCGCCGCGCTGGCGCTCCAAGTGAGTCCAGGAGCGCACGAGGCGCGAGCGCGCATAACTCAAGGCCGCCAGTTCCACCTGAAGCTGGCCTTCTTTCGTCCGCGCCCGTTCGCCGAAGATCTCCAGGATCAGGCCCGTGCGGTCGATGGCCTTGCAGTTCCAGGCGCGCTCCAGGTTGCGCTGCTGAACCGGGGTCAACTGGCCGTCGACGAAGACCACCTCGACCCCCTCCGCCTCGATGATCCCGCCCAGCCGCTCCACGGCGCCACCGCCGAGCAGGGTCGCCGGCACCGGGCGGTTCAGCGCAAACCATTCGCTGTGGACGATATCCAGATCGATCGCATGGGCCAGACCGACCGCCTCTTCAAGGCGCCGGTCCGGATCGCGCGCGTCCTGCGCCGGACCTTTGAGGGCCGGGTAAACGACGAGAGCCCGGCTCCTGGCGCTTACGCGGGAACCGGGCCCCCCACCCGAAGGTGCAGATTGCGCTTTATCGGACAGGTTTACTCCTCCTCCCCGTCCTTGCCGCCCTCGAACAGCTGGATCGGTGTCGAGGGCATGACGGTGGAGATCGCATGCTTATAGACCAACTGCGAATGCGCATCGCGCCGCAGCAGGACTGAAAAGTTGTCAAACCAGGTAACGATGCCCTGAAGCTTCACGCCGTTCACGAGGAAGATGGTCACGGGAACTTTGTTTTTCCGGATGTTGTTGAGAAAGACATCCTGCACGTTTTGGGATTTCTCAGCGGCCATGATCTTCCGCCCCTCCTTCTTATTAAATCGAGGTGTAAGGGGTCTTTTACTTTACGCATTCCCCTGTTCAATAGGCCACGCTCCCCCTCTCCCTTGAGAATTCACGCGTCCAAGTAGGCGAGTCGTAGCACGACCCTCATGGATTTAGGAAGCCGTGAGCGTCAATTACAGCCCCCAAACCGGCTAAATCGCGCAAATTCAGCGAAACATCGGCGTTCATCTCTGCGGCTACACTCTCCGGGCCGAGGAAAACTGCCGTACAACCGGCATTGTTGGCGCAGATCATGTCGATATCGGTATCGCCGATGAACCATACGTCGGGACCCGGCGCTATCCCGCTTCCCTCCAGCGCCATGATGACCGGCGCGACATCGGGCTTGTCGGCTGGCGCATCGGTGGCGCCGATCAAGCGATGGAAGTAGCCGTCCCAACCAAGGCGCGCGGCTTCGTCACGAAGGATGACCCCCTGTTTATTGGAGACGACACTCAAAGGCCCCCGGCCACGCGCGGACCAGAGCGACAAAAGGCTCTCGGCGTTGCTGAGCGGCGTCAGCTCCTGCGCCGACCAGTGGCGGTAGCGCTCCGAATAGAGCCGGATAGCCTCGTTGGCCCTGTCCCCGAACAGCGTTGGAAAGGTCTCCCGCGCGGACTGGCGCACACGCTGGCGCGTCTCCTCCAGGGACCAGGCAGGCAAGTCATAGTGCGTGAAGGTGTCCTCCAAGGCCTTATGGATCAGGCTCCAGGTGTCGATCAGGGTGTTGTCCCAATCGAAGATCAAAGCGCGCGGTGGTGTGAGGGATTTTGAGGAGGTCATATTTATTAGAAAAATTCGAGCCTTACAGAGAAAAGCTTTTCTACTTTCTTAACCGCATTCGCGCGCGCGAAGAGCACCACCCTGTCCTTTGCCCGCACCACCGTGTCCCCGCGCGGGATGATCACCTCCCGCTCCCGCACGATGGCGCCGAAAAGCACCCCATCAGGCAACTTTGCGTCGCGCAGCGGCTGGCCGACGAGGCCCGAGGTCTCCAAGGCTTCCGCCTCGATCACCTCTCCGAAGCCATCGGCCAGACTGTGGACCGAGCGGATCTTGCCGCGACGGACGTACTGGAGGATGGTCGAAACCGTGATGGCCCGCGGGCTGACAACCGCGTCGATGCCGAGCGAGCCCACCAGGGGCCCGTAAGAGGTCTTGTTGACCAACGTGACCGCGCGTTCGCAGCCCTGCTGCTTGGCCAGAAGAGAACAAAGAATATTGACCTCGTCGTCGTTGGAGACCGCGATCATGGTCTCGGCCGTGCGGACGTTCGCTTCCTCCAGGATGTCGGTATCCAGCGCATCGCCATGGATGACGACGGTCTTCACAAGCTCCTGGGCAACGGCCTCCGCGCGCTTCTTGTCCACCTCGATCAGTTTCAGGTTCACATGCGGGTGCTTCTCCTCCACGGTCTTGGCGAGGTTCAGCCCAATATTGCCGCCGCCCACGACGATCACCCGGCGCGCCGCCTGCCCTTCATGCCCGAAGGAGGCCATGGCGCGCAGCAGATGGCGGCTATCCGCGATGAAATAGACATCGTCGCCCACCTGCAGCTCATCCTCGGGCGAGGGAACGAAGCCCTTCCCGTCCCTCTGGATTCCGACGATGACGATGTGCAGGTCGGGGAAGAGATCGGTCAACTGACGCAACGGCGTGCTGAGGATCGGCGTCTCCGTCGTGCAGCGCACGCCGATGAGCGTCACGCGGCCATCGGCCAGCGCAATGGTGTCAAAGGCCCCTGGGACCTGTAGGCGGCGTTCGATCGCCTTGGCCACCTCCAGCTCCGGGGAAATGATGTGATCGATCGGCATGTGGTCGCTGGAGAAGAGATCGGACCACAGCGGGTCGAGGTAGCTCTGGTTTCTCACCCGAGCGATCTTGGTCGGCACGCCGAAGATGGAATGGCTGATCTGGCAGGCCACCATGTTCACTTCGTCGGCATAGGTGACGGCGATCACCATGTCCGCATCCCGCGCGCCCGCCTTTTCCAGCACCTCGGGATAGGAAGCAAAGCCCACCAGGCCCTTTACGTCGAGGCTGTCGCTGATCTTCTGCACCAGCTCCGGATTGCGGTCGACGACCGTGATGTCGGCTCCCTCTCCGGAGAGATAACGGGCGATGTTGAATCCAACCTGGCCCGCCCCGCAGATGATGACCTTCATGCTGACCTGTCCTTTTTGGCGCGCGCCTTAGTGGCGATCCGCCGAGGAAGTGATGCCAAGACTGCGAAGCTTCCGGTGCAAGGCGGAGCGCTCCATACCCACGAAGGTCGCCGTGCGCGAAATGTTTCCGCCAAAGCGTATCACCTGCGCTTCCAGGTACTGCCGTTCGAACATCTCCCGGGCCTCGCGCAGAGGCAGCGCCATCAAGGCGGCGGCCCCCTCGCTCTTGAGGATCTCCGGTGTGTCCGACCCGATCTCGGCGGGAAGCATCTCAGCGGAGATCGCCTGGTTGCCGCCACCGCCGACGATCAACATCCATTCGACCACGTTGCGCAGTTGGCGGACATTGCCCGGCCAATCGTAGGACTGCAAAGCCGCCAGGGCGTCCTCCGAGAAATGCCGTTCTCCAACGCCCGCCGCTTCGGCGGCCTTGGACATGAAGTGCTGGGCCAGGAAGGGGATATCCTCGCGGCGGGCCCGCAGCGCCGGCACTTCGAGCGGCACGACGTTGAGGCGATAGAAAAGGTCCTCTCGAAACCGCCCCTCGCTGATCAGCTGGGAAAGGTCCCGGTTGGTGGCGGCGATGATCCTGACATCGACCTCCACGCGCTGATCCCCGCCCAGGCGCTGGAAGGTCTGGTCCTGCAGCACCCGGACGATCTTGCCCTGGGTTTCCAGCGGCATGTCCGCCACCTCGTCGAGCAACAGGGTGCCGCCATGGGCGCGTTCCAGCGTTCCAACCCGTGTAACGCCTTCTGCGTCCCCATCCCCCTCCACGCCGAAAAGCTCCTGCTCCAGGCGTTCGGGATGCATGGAGGCGCAGTTGATGACGATGAAGGGCTGATCCGCGCGCTTCGATTGGGCGTGAAGGCAACGGGCCACCACTTCCTTGCCCGCCCCCGCCGGACCGGTCACCAACACGCGGCTGCCCGTCGGCGCCACCTTGCCGATGGTCTGACGCAGCGTCTGGATCGCCGACGCCTTGCCGATCAGCTCTTCTTCCGGCCCCGCCCTGAGGCGAAGCTCAGCATTCTCGCGGCGCAGCCTCGCCGCCTCCAGCGCCCGGTTGATCACCAACAGCATGCGGTCGCTGTCGAAGGGCTTTTCGATGAAGTCATAAGCGCCGACCTTGATCGCCTTGACCGCCGTTTCGATGTTGCCGTGGCCGCTGATCATGACCACCGGCAGGTCGGCGTCGATCTTGCCGATCCGCTCCAGTATCTCCAGCCCGTCCAGTTCGGAGTTCTGGAGCCAGATGTCTAGGATCACGAGGCCGGGACGCCGTGCCTGTATCTCCTGAAGCGCCATATGGCTGTCACCGGCTTCGCGAGTCGTGAAGCCCTCGTCCTGAAGCAAGCCCGAGATCAGCATGCGGATGTCTGCTTCGTCGTCGACTATGAGGATTTCGGTGGCCATGCCTTGGTGGTCTCTTATCCAGGTCTTGTTGTGCTGCTGTCGTGGGGCGGAAGAGAACGCTCCGTCAAACGGCGCGGAAGAGCAAGCGAACGATCGCGCCGCCTTCGGGATTGTCCTCCAGACTGATGGTCCCCTTATGATCTTCCATGATTTTCTTCACTATCGCCAGACCGAGCCCAGTGCCTTTCTCCCGCGTGGTGACATAAGGCTCGGTCAGCCGGTGTTTTTCATGCTGCGGCAAGCCCTTGCCGTTATCGGTGACGATGACCTCGATCTGCTCCTCTCCCACTTTGAGGGCAATGCCGATTCGCCCTGGGGCCGGGTCCTCCTCTTCGCGTCCCTTGATCGCATCTGCGGCGTTCTGCAGGACGTTGGACAGCACGCGGCCCACCTGTTTGCGGTCGCAAACCAGATTCACCGGCTCGGCGGGCACGTCCTTCTCGAACTCAATGCCCGGGTTGGCTTCCCTCTCCAGGAACAGCGCCTCTTCGATGAGGGCGGTCAGGTCTTCGCTCGCAAAAACCGGTTGGGGCATCCGGGCGAAGTTTGAGAACTCGCTGACCATCTCGCCGATCTCCGCGACATGGCGTCGGATGGTGTCGATGCAAACCTCAAACGTCTGAGGATCGCTCTCTATCTCCTTGAGATAGCGCCTTTTAAGCCGCTCAGCCGCCAGTTGGATCGGAGTCAGCGGATTCTTGATCTCATGGGCGATGCGCCGGGCGACGTCGGCCCAGGCGGCCTTGCGCTGCGCGGAGACCAGCTGGGTGATGTCGTCGAAGGTGATGACATAGCCCAGTAGCGCGCCCTCTTCCGGCTGCATCTCGGCCATGGCGCGGACCAGAAGGATGCGAGGCTCGCCGAGGGCGCCGGTAATCTGCATCTCGTCTTCCGCCGGACGCCGCGGGCGAAGCCGCGCCTCCTGCAGCAGCCCCGATATCGGCGGCAGGACCTCGTCCAGCCGCTGGCCCTGAAGCTGGTCCGGCTCCGACTTCAGAAGCTCACAGGCAAAGCGGTTGGTAATGGTGATCGCGCCGGTCTTGTCGAGGCCGATGACGCCGGCGGTGGCGCCCGCCAGCACGGCCTCGATGAAGCCGCGGCGTCTATCCAATTCGACGTTGGCGGACAAGAGAGCCTTCTGCTGGCTCTCCAGCTGCCCCGTCATGCGGTTGAAAGCCCTCGAGAGAGTGTCGAGTTCATCGCCCGATTGATCGCCTTCACGCACCCTGGCGCTGAGGTCGCCGCCGCGCACCATCTGCGTCGCCACGATGAGATTGCGGACCGGGACGCTGAGCCGGTTCGCAAAGGCCAGCCCCACCCAGATCGAACACATCAAAAGCAACGTCGCGATTAAGAGAAACACCAGAGCGAAGGTGATCTGGACCTCTGTTCTCTCACCCTCCAGTTCCGTGTAGAGCTGATAGGCCCCTCTCGTCTGATCGATGTGCCCAATGACCCTGGGGTCGATCAAACGGCCAATCACCAGATAAGCATCGGAGAAGGAGTTCAGGCGGGTCACCGCCCGCACCCGTCCCTCGCTCTCACTGGGATAGACCATGAGCTCGCCGCTGCTCGCGCGCTCCATGACGCTGGCGGGAATGTTGGGCTGCAAGGCCAGCCCCGGCCCGAAGATCATCTCCACGCGGCCGTAGACGTTGCCGTTGCTGTCGATCACGGCCGCATCGCTCAAGCTGCGGACCGCGGACTGCTGTCCGAGGAACCCCTGAAGGCGTTGCGGGCTGTAGACCAGGGTGGCGCCGCCTCGGTTCACGTCCTGCGACATGGCGCTGGCGTCGGCGGCAATGGTCTGGCTGTGTTCCTCCAGATAGGCTTCGGCCACCTGGAGCGAGTTGCGGATCGCGGAGGACACCTGATCGGAGAACCAAGCGCGAAGCCCGTATTCGAAGACCACCGCCGAGAAGATTGCGACCACGACGGTGGGCAGTGCCGCCACCAGCCCAAAGAGCCCTACCATCCGCGCATGCAGACGCGCGCCTGCGAGCCCGCGCCGCCGCTCGATCCACACCACGGCGAGCCGCCGCCCGATCAACACGATCAGGCTCAAGAGCAGGACCATGTCCGCCAGCAGCAAGGCCGTGATCCCGCGGTCGTCGAACTCGACCGGCGCGTTCCCCGTCGTGGCGAGGAATGTCAGAACACCGCCGCCGACCGAGGCGGCCAGCAACACCACGACCAGCTTGCGCTCAAGCCTGTTGCGGCGCGCCCAGGCGGCGAAGCGCTGAAACACCCCTGGACTTGTTGCCGGAATACTTTCGGTCGTGGACATCGCCACCTACTTGCGGCGCCGCGCGCCGCTGCTGCCTGTGCTGCCTCGCCCAAGGTTGGACTTGTAGCGCTTGCCGCCCGACTTTACGCCGCGTGCGAACTGAATGTCCAAATCGCGGATCTTCTTGCGCAGGGTGTTCCTGTTGAGGCCTAGGAGCTGAGCGGCGCGGATCTGGTTGCCCTTGGTCGCGCCCAGACAGATCTCGATCAAGGGACGCTCGATTTCGTGCAGCACCCGGTCATAGAGACCCGAGGCCGGCAGACCGCCTTCATGCGCCTGGAAGTAGATCTTCAGATGACGCTCAACGGCCTGGGACAGGGATTCATCCTGGGGAACGCTGGGCTCCGAGCCTTGGGACTGCTCGTTGAGCTCCTGCTCCATGATCTCCCTGTCGATCACGTCCTGACTGTAGAGCGCGCCCAGACGCCGAATCACGTTCTCGAGCTCCCGGACGTTGCCCGGCCAGGAGTAGTTCTTGATGTAGGCGATGGCGTCCGCGTCCAAGGACTTCGCGGGCAGGCCCTCGCGCTGCCCAAGGGCGAAGAAGTGCCGCGCCAGCTCGGGAATGTCTTCGGTGCGCTCGCGCAGGGGCGGAATCCGGATCGGCACCACGTTCAGGCGGTAGAAAAGGTCTTCGCGGAACTGGCCGGCCTTCACCATCTGCCTCAGGTCGCGGTGGGTGGCGGCGATGATCCGCACGTCCGCCTTGATCGCCTGGCGCCCGCCGACCGTGGTGTATTCACCCTCCTGCAGGACACGCAGCAGCCGGGTCTGGGCCTCCAAGGGCATGTCGCCGATCTCGTCCAGGAAGAGCGTTCCGCCGCGGGCCTGCTCGAAGCGGCCCGCCGAGCGCTGCAAGGCGCCCGTGAAGGCCCCCTTCTCATGCCCGAAGAGTTCGCTTTCGATCAACTCACGCGGGATGGCCGCCATGTTGAGGGCGACGAAGGGCCCCTCCTTGCGCTTGCCGTAGTCGTGGAGCGCACGGGCGACCAACTCCTTCCCGGTGCCGGATTCGCCGAAGATCACGACGGTCAGGTCGGTGCCCATGAGCCGGGCCAGCACCCGGTAGATCTCCTGCATGGCGGGCGAGCGCCCGATCAGCGGCAGCTTCTCCCCGTCGCCCTGGGGCAGTTCGGCGGACTCGGGGTTCTTGGTCTCCTCTCCCTCGTCTCCGGACTCCAGCGCCCGTTGGACCGTTTCCACGAGCTTGGTCAGATCGAAGGGTTTCGCCAGGTACTCGAACGCCCCGCGCTCCGTCGCCTTGACCGCCGTCAGCAGCGTGTTCTGGGCGCTCATGACGATGACCTTGAGGCCCGGCCGTTCTTCGCGAATGCGCGGGATGATGTCCAGACCGTTCGCGTCGGGCATGACCACGTCGGTTATGACGAGATCGCCGTCCCCCCTGTCCACCCACTGCCATAGGGTCTTGCCGCTGCCCGTGGTGCGCACGTCGTGTCCGGCGCGGGTCAGCGCCTGGGTCAGAACCGTGCGGATGGCACGGTCGTCATCTGCGATCAGGATACTTGCCGCTGTCACGGGGGTTGGACTCCTCAGGGCTCGATCTTGCGCAGCCGGGCCACCGGCAGCATCAGACGGAAGATGGTCTTTCCCGGTTCGCTATCGAACTCTATCACGCCGCCATGGGCGTCGACGATCTTGGCGACCAGAGCCAGGCCGAGCCCCTTGCCGCTGGCCTTGGTGGTGACGAAGGGGTCGAAGAGATGCGCCTGGATGTCTTCGGGAATGCCGGGGCCGTTGTCCTGCACGCTCACCATCAAGGGCAGGTCGACGCGCGCGCCGCCGCCCCGCACCGCCAGCCGGATACCCTGAAGGAAGCGCGTCGTCAGGATGACTTCCCCCTGCTCCTCCGGCACGGCCTCACAGGCGTTCTTGATCAGGTTGAGCAGCGCCTGGATCAGAAGGTCCCGGTTGCCCAGCACCGGGGGCAACGAGGGGTCGTAGCTTTCGAGAAAGCGGACCTTCCGGGCAAACCCGCTGTGGGAGACCTTGCGGGTGTGCTCGAGCACTTCGTGAATGTTGACCGCCCCGCGCTCGATCGGGCGGTCGTCGGCGAAGCTCTCCATGCGATCGACGAGGGAGACGATGCGGTCGGCCTCTTCGCAGATCAGCGTGGTCAACTCGCGCTCGGACTCGCGCTCCAGGCCCGCCTCCAGTAGCTGCGCTGCCCCTCTGATCCCCGAGAGCGGGTTCTTGATCTCATGCGCCAGCATGGAGCCCATCGCAGTTACGGAACGCGCCGCGTTCCTGTGGCTGAGCTGGTGGTCGATCTTGCGGGCGATGGAGCGCTCCTGAATGGAGATCACGACCTCTCCATCGGTCTCTGGAATGTAGGAGACGTCGATTGAGATGAAGTGGGAACCGATGCGCGGCGTCTCGACGCTGACACCGTACTCCGACACGCTCGACTGGGACGCCCGCGCCTGGGCGATGAGCGTGAAGATGGTGCTGTCCGGCGGCAGGATCTTATCCAGCGGGCGCCCCACCAGTGTCGGGCTGCTGGAGGCGAAGAACTGCTCGCTCGCGAGATTGACGTAGGAGATGACGTTCTGCTCGTCGAGGACGAAGACCGGCTCCGGGAGGGCATTGAGAATCCCGCCCATGTCAGCGCCGCTGCGGCCGCTGAAGGGTTTTAGAAGGTTGCCGGATAGTTTCGCCATGGGCCCTTTACTTCCGCGCCGCGGGCCAGCCTTCTAGGCAAAGCCTCAATTGTGCTGAAAAACTAAGCAGTTGTAGCCCAGAGTTAGCGCCGTTCAAAGCCCTTCGTGCCCCTCTCAGCCAAGCAGCACGTCAGTGACGAACTTGACGCCTGGGAAGGCGAGCGTGAGCAGGAGGTAGCAGCCCAGTACGAGCTGTGCCGCGCGGCGGCCGCGCAGACCGGTACTCTGATGCATCCAAAGCAGGACCGCGATGGTCACCAGGGCGGCGAGGGAAAAGACCGTCTTGTGGTCGAAGGGCAGCCAGCCCGCCCCGATGGTGAGTTGCAGCACGCTGCCCGAGACCACGCCCAGTCCCAGCACCACCCCGGCGGCCATCAGGAGGTTCAGGAGCAAGCGCTCGCCATCCGCCACGGAGGGAAGACTGCGCGAGAGATCCGTCGGCTGCTTCCGCTTCAAGGCGCGCTGCTGAATCTGGGCGCCCAGGGCCGCAACCGCGGCGAGGGTCGTGAGCGCATAGGTCGCAAGCGCGAACACGATGTGGAGCACCAGCCACGGGTCGCCCTCGCTCTTCAGGTTCTCCGTGTGGCTGGCGCCGCCCCAGATGGTGGCGAGCAGGCCGAGCAGAAACAGGTAGCTGAAGAAGATCGGCCCGAGGCGGCGGACCACCGGCGACAGCATGCCCGCCAGCAGATAGGCCGCGATGCTGGCTGCGATCGAGAACCAAAGCGTGGCGCTGAAACCGCCGACCCAACCGCTGCCGGTCAGAAAGGGCATGAGGACGGCGACCATCGCCCCGGCGAAGGCGATCAGAATGAGCGGCGCGTGGGAGCGGTCCATGCCGTGCTTGACCGAGCGCAAGGACATCACCGTGATCGGAGTTAAAGCCCCCAGGGCCGCGATACTGAATAGAAGCGGATGAACCATGGCTTCCTTATAATGCCAGCTTGGCTCTTATGACAGAGCGCACTAGGCTCGGGCGCCTAAAAGATTTCACGAGGCAGACTTTGAAAAGCGCGGCTTTGAGATGACGGGTGGCACCTATGTCCTGATCGTGGCGGCCGGGCGTGGAGAGCGGCTCGGTGCAGCGCTTCCCAAGCAATATGTGGCGCTCGGCGGGCGCCCGCTGCTTGCCTGGTCGCTTGAGGCCTTCTTGAAGCACCCTGGCATCGCGAACGTGCGCTGCGTCATCGGGGAAGGCGATGCTGACCTCTATGAGCAGGCAGCGGCGGGCTATTCGCTCCTCTCCCCGGTCACCGGCGGCGCGACGCGGCAGGACTCCGTACGGCTCGGTCTGGAGAGCCTCGAGGACCTGGCGCCCGAGCGGATCCTCATCCATGACGCCGCCCGCCCCTTTCCAAGCGCCAAGATGATCGGCGCCGTGTTGACCGCGCTGGACAGCCACGAGGGCGCCCTGCCCGCCCTCCCGGTGACGGACAGCTTGCGCCGCGATGAAGCGGGCCTCTGCGGGGAAACCGTGGAGCGGGACAATGTGGTGCGCGCTCAGACCCCGCAGGGTTTCCGCTACTCCGAGATCCTCGCCGCACATCGCGCCCACCGGTCCGAGAGCCACAGCGACGACGCCTCCCTGGCGCGCGGGGCCGGAATGAAGGTCGCGATCACGCCGGGATCCGAGGCGGCCTTCAAGGTGACCACAGCAGACGACTTGGAAAGGGCCGAGGCCATGCTCGCCAAGAACCGTGAGACCCGCATCGGCCAGGGCTATGACGTGCATCGCCTGATACCGGGCGAGCGCATCCTGCTCTGCGGCGTCCCCATCGAGCATGATCGTCAGCTGGAAGGGCACTCAGACGCCGACGTGGGACTTCACGCTCTGGTCGATGCGGTTCTGGGGGCCCTTGGCAAGGGCGACATCGGGCAGCACTTTCCCCCGAGCGATCCGCAGTGGAAGGGGGCGGACTCAGCCCGCTTCGTGGAGGCTGCGCGGCGGGAGATCGCTGCTGCGGGCGCAACCATCCTGAACCTCGACGTCACGCTGATCTGCGAGCGCCCCAGGATCGGCCCACACCGGGAGACCATGCGCCGGAGAATCGCCGAACTGCTGGCCGTGGACGCCGGGCGTATCAACGTGAAGGCGACCACGACTGAGAGGCTAGGCTTCACGGGCCGGGAAGAAGGGATCGCCGCGCAGGTGGTCGTCGCCCTCTCCCTGCCGGTGCCGGATAGTCAGGGTCACTCATGACCAGCGGCAAGAAACTTCCCTTCTTCCACCCCGTCAGCCTCTTGGCGACCTGGTTCGGCAGCGGGCTCATGCCTTTTGCTCCCGGCACCTGGGGCTCGTTCGCCGCCCTGCCCTTCGCCGCGCTCATCGCATGGCAACTGGGGCCGGTCGCCCTGCTCGTCGCTTCCCTCCTCGCCTACCTGATCGGCATCTGGGCTTCGGACCGTTATGCCCGGTCGCTGGAGCTGAAGGATCCCGGCGCGGTGGTGATCGACGAGGTGGCGGGACAGTGGCTGACGCTTGTCCCGGTCTGCCTGGACCCGCTGGGCTTTCTGGCCGGGTTCTTCTTCTTCAGGCTTTTCGACGTGCTGAAGACCTGGCCCGCCAACGTCCTGGAGCGCCGCCTGCCCGGCGGCCTGGGCATCATGAGCGACGACATGGTCGCCGGTCTCTATGGCGCCATCGCAACTGCTCTCCTCATGACATTGTTCGGTAGAGATATATGTTTTCCAATACTTTAAAAGACGATGCTCAAGCGCTGTTGGTGGCTGCCGAGAAGGCAGGCCTGACCATCGCAGCCGCCGAAAGCTGCACGGGCGGGCTGGTGACCGGGCTGCTCACCGCCCTGCCCGGCTCTTCGGCGGTGGTCGAGCGGGGGTTCGTCACCTACTCCAACGAAGCCAAGACCCAGATGCTGGGCGTGCCGGCCGAGACGATCGCCGCCGTGGGCGCCGTCAGCGAAGAGGTCTGCGCCGCCATGCTTACCGGTGTGCTGGCCAACAGCCCCGCCGATCTGGCCGTCGCGATCACCGGCGTCGCCGGGCCGGGCGGCGGCTCGGCGGAGAAACCGGTCGGGCTCGTCTATGTCGGGGTGGCCAGTCGCAGCGGCGCGCTCGACGTGACCCGGAACCTTTTCGACGGCGACCGCGAGGCGGTGCGGGTCGCCTCGATCGCCAGGGCCATCGCGCTGCTGCGCGCTCTCATCCCCGCGTGACCGGTTCGTAGAGATCGTCAGCCCGGCTTTCGAAGGCGCGCACCATGCGGCGGACCGCCTCATCGAACAGAGGCTGGATGACCCTCTGGAGCAACCGCGAGCGGAACTCGAAATCGACGTAGAAGTCGATCAGGCAACCCTCGTCGTGCTCTAGGAAGACCCAGTGGTTGTCGAGGTACTTGAAGGGGCCGTCCACGTAAGCGACGTGAATGCGCCGGTCGTCCGGGTTGAGCGTGACCTTGCTGGTGAAGCGTTCCCGGAACATCTTGAAGCCGATGATGAGGTCGGCCACCAGCAGCCGCTCCTCGCGCCGCTTGATGCGGCTTCCCAGGCACCAGGGCAGGAACTCCGGATAGCGCTCCACATCCGCGACCAGCTCATAGAGCTGTGCCGGCCGGTAGGGCAGCACACGCTTTTCGGCGTGCGTGGGCATCGTTCCTGCGGACCCCGCTCTTACTCGGCGGCGGGTGAGGAAGCGCCGGCCAGTCTTGCTTCGCGCGCGCGCCGCATCTGCTCGAAGTCCTCGTCCGCGTGGTAGGAGGAGCGGGTCAGTGGCGAGGCGGAGACCATCAGGAAGCCCTTGTTGTAGGCTTGACGCTCGTAGGCCTTGAACTCGTCCGGCGTCACGAAGCGGTCGACGGCGATGTGCTTGGGCGTCGGCTGGAGGTACTGGCCGATGGTCAGGAAGTCGACCTCGGCCGAGCGCAGGTCGTCCATGACCTGAAGCACTTCGTCCTTGCTCTCTCCGAGTCCCACCATGATCCCGGATTTGGTGAAGATGGTCGGGTCGATCTCCTTCACCTCGTCGAGCAGGCGCAGGGAATGGAAGTAGCGGGCTCCCGGACGCACCGGGCCGTAGAGCCGCGGCACGGTCTCCAGATTGTGGTTGAAGACGTCGGGCTTGGCGGCCACCACGATTTCGAGCGCGCCGTCTTTGCGCAGGAAGTCGGGCGTCAGGATCTCGATGGTCGTCTCCGGCGAGGCCTCGCGGATCGCCCGTATCGTCTGGGCGAAGTGTTCTGCGCCGCCATCGTCCAGGTCGTCGCGGTCGACGGAGGTGATCACGACATGCTTCAGCCCCAGCTTGTTCACCGCCTGGGCGACGTTGGTCGGCTCGAAGGGATCGAGCGCCCCCGGCTTGCCGGTCGAAACATTGCAGAAGGAACAGGCGCGCGTGCAGATCTCTCCCATGATCATCATGGTGGCGTGCCGCTTGGCCCAGCATTCCCCGATGTTCGGGCAGGCCGCTTCCTCACAAACCGTGTGCAGCTTGTGATCGCGCACGATCTGTCGGGTCTCGTGATACTCCCGGCTGACCGGCGCCTTCACGCGGATCCACTCCGGTTTCTTGCGCTGCACCGCGTTGTCGGGCTTGTGCGCTTTCTCCGGGTGGCGGACCCGCGGCTTGTCGGCTTCGACCGTCATGAGATAAAGGGCCTTGCTGCTCTGGACGAAAAGGCTATGGCCTACATGTGGATGACGCGGCCATAGGCGTCAAGGACGCTCTCGTGCATCATCTCCGACAGGGTCGGGTGCGGGAAGACCGTGTGCATCAGGTCTTCCTCGGTGGTTTCCAGGTTCATGGCCACCACGTATCCCTGGATCAGCTCGGTCACCTCGGCGCCGACCATGTGCGCGCCCAGCAGCTCGCCCGTCTTCTCGTCGAACACCGTCTTGACCATGCCCTGGTCCTCGCCGAGCGCAATGGCCTTGCCGTTGCCCACGAAGGAGAAGCGGCCGACCTTCACCTTGTGGCCCTTGTCCTTTGCCTTCGCCTCGGTCAGGCCGACGCTGGCGATCTGCGGATGGCAGTAGGTGCAGCCGGGGATCTTCGACTTGTCGAAGGCGTGCACGTCCAGGCCGGCGATCTTCTCGATGCAGACGACGCCTTCGTGCTCGGCCTTGTGCGCCAGCATCGGCGGCCCGGCCACGTCGCCGATGGCGTAGATCCCCTCGACGTTGGTGCGCCCGAATCCATCGATCTGGATGGTGCCGCGCTCGACCTTGACGCCCAGGTCTTCCAGGCCCAGGCCCTCTACGTTGCCGACCACGCCGGCAGCGGAGATGACCTTCTCGACCGTGATCTCCTGCGTCTTGCCCTTGGAGTCCTCGACCGCGCAGGTCACGGAGTCCTTGGCCTTCTTGACGCCGGTGACCTTGGCCCCGGTTATGATCTTGATGCCCTGCTTTTCGAACTGCTTGCGGGCGAAGGCGGCGATCTCCGCGTCCTCCACAGGCAGGATCTGTTCGACCAGTTCGACCACCGTCACCTCCGCTCCCATGGTGCGGTAGAAGGAGGCGAACTCGATCCCGATCGCGCCCGAGCCGATGACCAGCAGCGACTTGGGCATGCTCTCGGGCACCATGGCCTCGAAGTAGGTCCAGATCTGCTTCTTGTCGGGCTCGATGCCGGGCAGCGTGCGGGGTCTGGCGCCGGTCGCCACGATGATGTGCTTGGCCGTGTGGTCCCCCAGGGACTTCCCGTCCTTGGTGACGGAGACCTTGCCCTTGCCGGCCAGCTTCGCCTCGCCGTCCACCACGGTCACCTTGTTCTTCTTCAACAGGTGGCCGACACCGCCATTGAGGCGTTTGGAGACGCCGCGCGAGCGCTTGACCACTTCGCCGACGTCGAAGCCCACCTTCTCGGCGGAAAGACCGTAGTCCTTGGCGTGGACCATGTTGTGGTAAACCTCGGCGCTGCGCAGCAGGGCCTTGGTCGGGATGCAGCCCCAGTTGAGGCAGATGCCGCCCAGGTGCTGCTTTTCGATGACGCAGACCTTCATGCCGAGCTGCGCCCCGCGAATGGCGGTGACGTAGCCGCCCGGCCCGCCGCCGATGATGATGACGTCGAAATTGGTGTCAGCCATTCCCCATCTCCCTTAGAGCAGCATCGACAGCGGATCTTCGATCAGCACCTTGAAGGCGGCGAGATACTGCGCGCCCACGGCGCCGTCCACGACGCGGTGGTCGACCGAGAGCGTGCAGCTCATGACCGTCGCGGTCGCGAGCGCGCCGTCCTTGACCACAGGGCGCTGCTCGCCCGCTCCGACCGCGAGGATGCAGCCCTGCGGCGGGTTGATCACGGCCTCGAAGTGCTTGATCCCGAACATGCCGAGGTTGGAGACCGAGAAGGTTCCGCCCTGGTATTCCTCGGGCTTCAGCTTGTTGTCGCGCGCCCGGGTGGCGAGATCCTTCATCTCGTTGGAGATCTGCGCCAGGCCCTTGCCCTCCGCGGCCTTGATGATCGGCGTGATCAGACCGGCCGGGGTCGCAACGGCGACCGAGATGTCCGCGTGCTTGTAGAACAGCAGGCCGCTCTCGTCGTAGGAGGCGTTGGCCGCCGGGACCTTCTTCAGCGCCAGCGCCGAGGCGCGGATGATGAAGTCGTTCACCGACAGCTTGTACTCGTCGGACCGGGCGTTCAGGTCCTTGCGGACCTTCAGCAGCGCATCCAATTCGCAGTCCACCGTCAGGTAGAAGTGCGGCACTGTCTGCTTTGATTCGGTCAGGCGCTTGGCGATGACCTTGCGCATGGAAGAGAGCGGCTCCTGCTCGTATTCCATGCCCAGCATGTCCGCCATCTGCTTCGCGCCCGGTCCCGCTGCGGCGGGCGCGGCGGCGGCCTGAGGCGCAGCGGCGGCCGCTTCGGGCTTGGCGGCTGCCGGACTGGCTGCGGCCTTGCCGGTGCCGGCCTTCATGGCGGCCTCGACATCGGCCTTCACCACGCGCCCGTGCGGGCCGCTGCCCTTGATGGCGGAGAGGTCCAGGCCCTCCTGCTTGGCGATGCGCTTGGCCAAGGGGCTGGCGAAGATCCGGTCGCCGCCGGACTTGGCGGGGGACGCGCTACCGCCGGATG
>JARRJC010000024.1:70992-73137 GCA_037379885.1 Limibacillus sp. | reverse complement strand
GTTATTTAGCATGCCCTACAACTGCCGCTGCCGGAAAATACATCGCAGAATTTTTACCGGTGAAGCATAGTCAGACGACATAAAAACTGTAATTAATTTCTTGCGACATTTTTCGAAGTCCCTGAGGAGGCCGACCGGATGCAACGCGTATACCTCTGCCTCTTGCTGCTCTTCGCCCTTGCGGCGGCAGGCCCCGCGTCCGCGATGAAGCTCATCACCACCTATGCCGAAGACCCGCTCGTCGGCGGCAAGAAGGTCGAGACCGACAAGATCAACCTGGTCCCTGGCTGGGGCCGGATCGCTGGCGAACTGCCCGGTCAGATGAGCCTCAACGATCTACAGACCTGGGTGGATTGGGCGCAGCAAATGAAGGGGGAGCCGACGCTGGACATCATTCACAAGGTGAATGACAAGGTGAACAAGACCTTCAAGTACCAAATCGACGCCGTGACCTGGGGCGAGACCGACTATTGGGAAACCCCCGAAGAAGCGGTGTCGGTCATGACGATCGACTGCGAAGGATACTCGATCTTCAAGCTCTTCTTGCTGATGGCGGCGGGGGCGGACATAGAGAATCCCGGCCTAACGGTCGGGCAGATCGTCTCCACCAAGGAGTTTCACGCGATTCTGCTGATCACGGCCGAGAACCAGATCTACGTGCTCGACAACCGCTCCAACGTGGTCAAGAACACCATCACCTTCTCCGACTTCAAACCGAAGTACTCGGTGGATCTCTCCAACGTCTGGGTCTATCGCTAACGGCCCCTCCCCGCGCAGGGTCCGCGCAGAAAGCGTCTCAGCCTCGCGGACACCTGGTCAGCTCCTTCAACCGGCGCCAGATGCGCCAGTCCTTCCAGGATCTCAAGTTCACTGTCGGGAAGCTCCGCGGCCAGGCTCTTCGCCATTTCCGGGGTGGAGCCGCTGTCGAGCGCGCCGGTCATCACCAGGGCAGGACAGGTGATCTTCTCCGCACTGTCCGCCAGTTCCCGGTCCGCCGCCGCAAAGACCCGATAGGCCGTCAGAAAGCCCTTTGTGTCGTTCTTCTCCAGCCGCTCCTTGAAAAGCTGCACGACCTCAGGGTGCGCCGCCCTGAATTCCGCCGTGAGCCAGCGGTTGAGGGCGGGTTCGATGATGGACCGGGGCCCCTCCTTCTCCGCCTGGGCAAGCCGCGCCTCCACGGCCGCGCGCGCCTCTTCGGAGCGGCGATGCACCGCGCTCATCAGGCACAGCCCGGCCAGACGCTCCGGGGAGCGCGCGGCGTAGGCCTGCGCGATCAGCGCGCCCATCGAGAAGCCGACGAGGGCAAAACGCCCGAGCCGCAGGTACTGGGCAAGGTCCGCGAGCTGAGCCACGTAATCCTTCAGCCGCAGCGCGCTCAAGGGCTTGCTGCTGCCGCCATGCCCCCAAAGGTCGTAGCGCACCAGCGTGAAGTCCTCGCGCAGCATCGGGACCATGGCATCCCACTGCGTGAGATCGAGCCCGACGCCATGCACCAAGACCAGCGCCGGCCCCTCGCCTTCGATATCGAACATCGTCCCTGCCTGGACCTGATCGCGAAGCTGCCCGTAGCGCCGCGGAGGCCGATAGCCGGGCGCCGGCCAAGGCAAATCCGTTGCGCTCATGAAAAGGCCGGCATGACCTGGTCGATGAAGCGGCGCAGCGATGCCTTCTTCCGTTCGAACGGCATGAGGCTATCGATCCAGAGGGCGTATTGGTCGTAGCCAAGAGCCTCGTAGTGCTTCAGCCGCGCGGTCACCTCCTCCGGCGTGCCAACCACGTTCTGACGGCGCATCTTGTCCGGGGAGAACATCTCCATGCCCGCCATCTCCTCTTCGGCCAGCGCCAGGATCGATCCCTGCGTCACCGGCCGCTCATTCTTGAACCAGGCGCCGAAATAACAGTAGTAGCGGCTGAGGTCCTGAGCGGCCTGACGCAGATCGGCTTCGTCCTCCCCGATATAGGTGTGGCGCAACACCATGATCTTGGGCCGGGGCCTCTCAGGGTGTTCGGCGCAGGCCGTCTCGAAGCGCTCCATCAGGCTCTCGACCTCCTCGTCGCCTTGCCAGAGCGGCGTCACCTGCACGTTGCAGCCGTTGGCGACCGCAAAGCTGTGCGAGTTCGGATCGCGCGCGGCGATCCAAAGCG
>JARRJC010000024.1:35000-70887 GCA_037379885.1 Limibacillus sp. | reverse complement strand
TAGGCCCCGCGGGCCAGCCCGATCTCCAGCCGCCCATCGCAGAGGATGTCGGTCATGGCCGCCTCGCCCGCCAGTTTGATGGGATGCCAGAAGGGCGCGACGATGGTGCCGGTGCCAAGGCGCACCCGGCTGGTCCGGCGCGCCAGATCAACGAGGTTCAAGAAGGGGTTCGGCGCGATGGTGAAGTTCATGCCGTGATGTTCGCCGGTCCAGATCGCTTCGAAGCCAGCGTCTTCGGCCATGTCGCAGAGTTCCAGGAACTCAGCGTGCAGGCGGCGCATGTCCTGATTGGGATCCAGACGCTCCATGTGGGCAAAGAGAGAGAACTTCATGACCGCTCCTCCTCTTCCGGCAGGGGTTCAACCGCTCCTTCCTCAGCGGTGCCTATGTAGAGACCAAAGGCGCTTGCCTTCCGCTCCCGGCGGTAGCGCTCCAGCATGCTCTTCAGCGCCGGGTCGGCGATGCGCTCCCAGGGCAGGTCGTCCAGCGCGAAGAAGCGCCGGTTGCCGCCGGGATTGACGATCTCGCCGACCGCCTCGCCGCGATAGACCACGACTTCTTTGCCGGACTCCTCATAGACCGCGAAGAGGAACGGCAGACGCGCTGAGACCCCCTCCTTCTTCAGAAGGCCTATCAGGCTCTCCGGGTCATCCGGGCGCCCGAAGCGCGGCGCCCTGGGCAGGCTCAGCCGGTTGCTCACCGGGTCGTTCAGCAGGAAGATCGTATCGCCCCGTTCCACGATGGCGGCGACGCTCAGGTGCCCGGAGTCCTCGGCGGCCCGCAGCGCCATGCGGTTCAACTCAAAGGAAAGGTAAGCCCCCCGGCAGTAGGCGAGCGGCTCCTCCCCGTTGCTGTCGAAGGCCAGAACCCGACCGATCAGGATCGCATGGTCCCCGGCCTTCACCACCTGCTCCAGCGCACAGTCGAACCAGGCGACCACGCCATCGAGCACCGGTGCACCGCTCTTCTCCTTGCGCCAAGGAACGGCATCGAACTTGCGGGCGCCCAGCGTCGCGAAGGCCACGGAAGCGTCGCGCTGGGCGGCTGAGAGCACGTTGATGGCGAAATGCTCGGCCTTCAGGAAGGCCTCGTAGCTGCCTGCCGTCTTGGCCAGGCATACGAGAAGGAGGGGTGGATCGAGAGAGACCGAGGTAAAGGAGTTCGCCGTGAAGCCCCAAGGCTTCCCATCGCAGTCCAGCGTGGTTGCGATGGTGACGCCGGTCGTGAAAGCGCCGAAAGCGCGCCGAAGCGCGCGCTCGTCGTAGGGCGCCTCGCCGCTGGAGGGACCCGTCCCCTCGATATCTCTGCTGGGTGTTCCGGATGTCATGCTGCCAACCCCAATCAAAAACCAGGATTGGCACACACCGATTAGGCTCACTGCGTGCCCACTTGAGCGCTTTGGATTTCCATTACGCCCAGACCCGACCGTCTGTCAATGCAAGTGACGAGAGGCGTCAAAGGCGCTAGCCGGACTGCCGTTGGCTTGACCCTGAGAGGCATTCCGTTAACTTGTCCGACAACCTGACGAAATAGTCGGGAACAAGAATGGAGCGAGGGAGGCCTTCTTCATGGCCCTGCCACGGGTGCGATCGTCCTTATCGGACCGCATCGCCCAAGACCTGTCGGAGCGCATTCTGGAGGGCGAGTTCGCCTCGGGCGACCGTCTGCCCACCGAAAGCGCGCTGGCCGGTCACTACGATGCCGGGCGCAGCGCCGTGCGCGAAGCCATCGCACGCCTGCGCCGGGACGGCATCGTGGTGACGCGCCAGGGCGCCGGCGCCTTCGTGGCCGCTTCCAGCGGAAACGTCTTCCGGCTCGACAGCACCGACGATCAAGAGCATCTGCGCGCACTCTATGAGTTGCGCGCCGCCGTGGAATGCGATGCGGCTGCCCTGGCGGCCAAGCGGGCGTCGCCGGAAGCGCTTGAGGAAATGCAGCGCAGCTTCGAGCTGCTTGAGCGTGAAACGCGCGACGGCGGGCAGGGCCAGGAAGCAGACCTCGCCTTTCATCTCAGCATCGCCGAGGCGAGCGGAAATGAGCTCTTCGTAAAGCTGTTGAAGCTCTTGGACAGCCAGATTCTGGAGCAGATCGGCATTGCGCGCAGCAACAGTTCACGCTCCCAAGGCTTGCCCGAAAAGGTGCTGGCCGAGCACCGCGCGATCCTCAAGGCGGTGGAAGCGCGCGATCCCGAACAGGCGCATGCCGCCACGCTCACGCACCTCAAGGGCGCCTGCAACCGGCTCGACTGCGGAGAGATCGGAGCATGATCGCCGCGGGAATGTTTCATAAGGACTCGACCCACAGGTCGGCATCGGCAATGCTCATGCCAACCAAAGGGGTCGCCGCTGACGGCGCCGGCTACTGCGTCGAGGGTACCAGCGGGTCCGCCGCACTGACGGACCCCCCTGCCCGACCCGAATCCCGACGGTGCTGCTGGGCACTGGCGGAGACCATATACGAGATCTGAACCAAGGGAGGTTTATAACCAATGGCTCTTACCCGTCGTCTCATGTTGACCGCCATGGCCGCGGTCGTTTCCACCGGCCTGGCAACCGGCAGCAAGCCGGCCGAGGCCCAGGACACCAACTACATCCTGGCCACCGCCTCCACCGGCGGCACCTACTATCCCGTCGGCGTGGCGCTCGCCACCCTGACCAAGGTCAAGCTGCAGCCCGGCGAGGGCATCGGCATGTCCGCCATCAACTCCGCCGGTTCCGGCGAGAACGTGCGGCTGATCCGCGAGAAAGAGGCGCAGTTCGCCATTCTGCAGGGCCTCTTCGGCTTCTACGCCGTCAACGGCGTCGGCCCGGTCGAGGCGGACGGCAAGCAGGAGCATCTGCGTTCGATCTCCATGCTGTGGCAGAACGTCGAGCAGTTCATCATCTCGAACGACTACGCCGAGACCGGCACCATCTCCGACTTCATGAAGCTGAAGGGCACGACGGTCGCGATGGGCCGTCAGAACTCCGGCACCATCGGCTCCAACAAAATGATCATGCAGAACCTGGGCGTCGACATGGATGCGGAGTTCGAGCAGTACTACGCCGGGTACGGCCCCTCGGCCGAAGCGCTCCAGAACGGCCAGGTCACCGGCGTCGGCATGCCCGGCGGCGTGCCCACCGGCGCCGTTTCCCAGCTTCTGGCTTCTGCTTCCGACAGCGTCACCTTCCTGTCCATGACCGAAGAGCAGATGAAGCAAGCCGACGGCGGCATGGGCCTCTGGACGCCCTACACCATCCCAGCCGGTTCCTACCCGAACCAGGACGAGGACATCCAGACCATCGCCCAGCCCAACTTCCTGGCCGTGCACGCGGATATCCCGGAGGAGCATGTCTACCTGATCACCAAGACGATCTATGAGAACCTTGCCTTCCTCCAGGCGATCCACCCGGCCACCAAGGCCATGGCCATCGAAAAGGCCATCGCCGGCCTGCCCGCGCCGCTGCATCCCGGCGCCGCGCGCTACTACAAGGAAGTCGGCATCGACATCCCTGAGAGCCTGATGGCCAAGTAAGGCCGGGCTTTCGAGCTTCGGAAAACCAGGGGCGGCGACGGGCATCCGCGCCGCCCCTTTTCCGATCGCCCTAAGCGGCGAAAGACGAATAACGGGCGCCGGGATAGGCGCCGCCTTGGGCTAGGGAGCAAGGGATGAGTGACAAGCAATCCGCTGCGGCGGCAAGTCAGGACAGCGAGGAAGGCGGCAGCCTCCTGCGCGGCCTCGAGTCGCCCTGGAAGGAGATCACCTTCACGTTGGGTGTGATCATCTCGCTGGCGCACCTCTACTTCGCGCTGATCGCCGATGTCTCCGAATTGATGCGGAACGCTTTCCACTTCGCGGGCTTCGCGCTGCTTTGCTCGATCTACTACCCCGCCTTCAAGAACAACCGCTTCTTCGTCAAGGGCGGCGGGTTCTGGATAGACCTGACGCTGGGAATTCTGGCAGCCGCCTCGGCGATCTACATCGCCTCCGCGGAGAACGCGATCTACGACCGGGGCGTCAGGTTGGTGACCCTGGACTGGCTGGCCGGCTTCACCCTGATCATTTGCGCCATTGAGTTCACGCGGCGCACCGCCGGCCTGGTGATCCCGATCCTGATCATCCTGTCACTCACCTACATCTCCTTCTGGGGGCAGTACCTGGGCGGCGTGTTCCAGTTCCGCGGGCTCTCGCTAGAGACCGTGATGTTCCGTTCGCTCTACGGCGACGACGCGATCTTTGGCACCATCGCGCGCATCTCTTCGACCTATGTGTTCCTCTTCATCATCTTCGGCGCCTTCCTGCTGCGCTCCGGCGCGGGCGACTTCGTGATCGACCTGGCGCGCGCGGTCGCGGGAAAGCTGATCGGCGGGCCCGGCATCGTGGCTGTCATCGCCTCCGGCCTGACCGGCACCATCTCCGGCTCGGCGGTCGCCAACACCGCTTCGACCGGCGTCATCACCATCCCCTTGATGAAGCGCGCCGGTTTCCCGGCATAGTTTGCCGCGGGGGTGGAGGCTTCCGCCTCGACGGGCGGACAGCTCATGCCGCCGATCATGGGCGCAGGCGCCTTCGTCATGGCCAGCTACACGCTGATCCCCTATGAGCGCATCGTCGCCGTGGCCGCCCTCCCCGCGATCCTCTACTTCGCCTCCATCGCGTTCTTCGTGCGCATCGAAGCCAAGCGACAGGGCATGCAGCCCATGCAAGCGGAGGGCCCGACTCTGGGCGCCGCCATGAAGAAGGGCGGCGCCAGTTTCATCATCCCCATCACGGTCTTGATCACGCTTCTGGTGGTCGGCTTCACCCCGACCTACGCCGCCGTCATCGGCTGCGGAACCGTGGTGGCCTCAAGCTGGCTCACGCAGAGTCCCATGGGCCCCCGCGCCATCCTAGAGGCCCTGGCCCTGGGCGCGCGCAACATGATCATGACGGCGATCCTGCTCTGTGCGGTGGGGCTGATCATCAACGTCATCGCGACCGCGGGAATCGGCAACACCTTCTCGCTCATGATCTCCGACTGGGCGGGCGGCAATCTGCTTCTGGCCATCATACTCGTGGGCCTCGCCTCGCTCGTGCTCGGCATGGGGTTGCCGGTGACCGCGGCCTACATCGTTCTGGCGACCCTTTCGGCGCCCGCCATCGCCGGTATGATCTCGGACTCCGTCCTGATCGAGCACCTGGTGAACGGGACCTTGCCGGATGCGGGCAAGGCCGTGCTGATGCTGGCCAAGCCCGACGCCATGACCGCGCTCGCGGCCCCCATGCCAATGGAGGAAGCCAGCGCCCTCATCCACAGCCTGCCTCTGGAGTTGGCCGCCTCGCTGCGTGAGACCGCCCTGTCGCAGGACGCGCTCACCCTGGCGCTGCTTTCGGCGCACATGATCATCTTCTGGCTCAGTCAGGACTCAAACGTGACCCCGCCGGTCTGCCTCGCCGCCTTCACCGGCGCGGCGATCGCAAAGTCGCCGCCCATGGCGACCGGATTCCAGAGTTGGAAGATCGCCAAGGGTCTCTACATCGTGCCGATCCTGTTCGCCTACACGCCGCTGCTTTCCGGCGATTGGCTCCTGGCCTTGCAGATCTTCGGTTTCGCGCTGGTGGGCATCTACGGACTGGCGGCCAGCTTCCAGGGCTGCATGGAGCGGCCCATGAACCCGCTGTTCCGGCTCCTGGCGCTCGCGGCCGGGATCGCCTGTCTCTGGCCTTGGAGCCTGCTCGCCAACTTCGCCGGCGTTGCGGCGGTCGTGGCCCTGCTGGCCGTCAACCTGACCCTGGCCAAGCCTGCGCCGCCTTTGGAGACCGCACCCTGAGCTTCGCCTAGGCACCCAACTCCTCGCGCAGGATCTCCAGCTCCAGCCAGCGCTCCTCTGCGGCTTCCAGCTCCGCCTGCTTGCGCGAAAGGGCGTCGGCGCTGGCGCGGAAGCGTTCGGGTTCACGCTGGTAGAGGGTGCCGTCCTCCAGCGCCAGTTGCAGCGCCGCAATCTCCTCGCGGAGCTTCTCCATCTCACCGGGCAAGGTCTGCAAGGCGTGCTTTTCCTTGAAGGAGAGCTTCCGCTTCGCCTCCGGGGTCTTTTCCACGCTGGAAGGGCCGGTCTTGGGCTTGCCGTCCCTCGGCTTCTCCTTGACCAGCGCCCCCGGCTTCGCGCCGCGCTGGGCGAGCATGTCTGAATAGCCGCCCGCGTACTCGACCCAACGCCCCTCGCCCTCGGCCAGGATCACCGAGGTCGCGACCCGGTCCAGAAAGTCACGGTCGTGACTGACCAGCAGCAGTGTGCCGCCGTAGTCGGCGAGCAGTTCCTGGAGCAGGTCCAGGGTCTCCAGATCCAGATCGTTGGTCGGCTCATCGAGCACCAGCAGGTTGGAGGGGCGCGCCAGCGCGCGGGCCAGCATAACCCGCCCGCGCTCTCCGCCCGATAAACGCTCGATGGGCGTCCCCGCCTGCTCCGGCAGGAATAGGAAGTCCTTCATATAGCTGACGACGTGGCGCGGCTGGCCGCCGACGAAGACCGTGTCGCCGCCCTCGCCCGCCAGAGCTTCCTTCAGAGTCCAGCGGGGATCGAGGCTTTCGCGCTTCTGGTCCAGGGTCACCATGTCCAGCGTCTGACCCAGCTTGACGGTTCCGCTATCGGGTGCCAGCTGCCCGGTCAGGAGACGCAGCAGCGTGGTCTTTCCGGCCCCGTTCGGGCCGATGAGCCCGACCCTGTCGCCGCGTTGAATGCGGATCGAGAAGTCGCGGACGAGAGAACGCCCTCCAAAAGCCTTGGAGATCGACGCCGCTTCGATGACCGTCTTGCTTGAGGTCTCGGCCTCGCTGGCGGCCATGCGTACGGCGCCCGGCCTCTGGCGCTGCTCGCGCCGCTGCTGGCGCAGGTCCATCAACTTGCGCAGGCGGCCCTGATTGCGCTTGCGCCGCGCCGTCACGCCGTAGCGCAGCCAATCCGCTTCCGCCGCCAACTTGCGGTCCAGCTTGTGGCGCTCGCGCGCTTCCAACTCCAAGGTCTCGTCACGCCAGGCTTCAAAGGCGGAGAATCCCTTTTCCAGAAGTCTCGCCTGCCCCCGGTCGAGCCATAGGGTCGAGTCCGAAAGCGCCTCCAGAAAGCGCCGGTCGTGCGAGATCGTGACCAGCGCTCCGCGCCAGGCCTTCAGCTCTTCCTCCAGCCACTCGATGGCGGGCAGATCCAGGTGGTTCGTCGGCTCGTCGAGCAGCAGGATGTCGGGTTTCGGCGCCAGCACGCGGGCCAGCGCCGCGCGGCGCGCCTCGCCGCCCGAAAGCCGCTCAGGGGACTCCTCGCCGGTCAGCCCCAGATGTTCGAGCAGATAGCGCGCGCGATGGGGATCGGCGGCGGCGTCCAGCCCCTCCTCTACATAGTCCAGCGTCGTCGCATAGCTGCTGAGGTCGGGTTCCTGCGGCAGGTAGCGCAGCGTCGTGCCCTTCTTCAACACCCTCTCCCCCCGGTCCGGCTCGATAAGCCCGGCGGCCACCTTCAGGAGGCTCGACTTGCCGGAACCGTTGCGGCCCACCAGGCAAAGGCGCTGGCCTGCGCCGACGGTCATCTCCGCCCCCTCCAATAGAGGTGGCCCGCCGAAGGTCAGGTGGATCCTGATGACAATGCGGTCGCAGAAGTAATGACACCGGTCTCGCTGGAAGAAGCCCTCAACGGCCCCTGGTCGCGCAGTCTGCAGCCGGGCATGCCCATCACCACCGAGGAGCTGATCGCCGAAGGCGTGGCCTGCGCCAAGCTCGGCGCGGCCGTGATCCATCTTCATGTTTACGACCCGGCGACCGGTCGCCAGCGCGACGACTTCGATGCCTACCGCGCCGTGATCGAGGGCATCCGCGAAGAGGTCGATGCCATCGTCTATCCCACCTTGCCGCTGAGCGGCTCGGCCGACGCGCCGGAGCCCATGTCCCCCGAAGCCCGGTTCGAGGCGACCCGTAAGTTGGCCGAGGCGGGACTTATCGAATGGGCGGTGATCGATCCGGGCAGCGCCACCTTCGCCAGCTTTGCGGAGATCGAAGCCGACCGCCCCGGCTTTCTCTACAGCAATCCGGAAGCGGACGTGCGCTACGGCCTGGCGCTCGCCAGAGATCGCGGTTTCCATCCCAGCTACGCCATCTATGAGCCCGGCTTCGCGCGGCTGGGCGCGGCCCTCGCCGCACGCTATCCGGGGCTGCCCAAGCCACTCTACCGCTTCATGTTCTCCGAGGGTTTCGCCTTTGGCTATCCGCCGCGCGGCTACGCGCTGGAAAGCTATCTGAAACTGATGGAGGAGCTTGACCCGGACGCCCCCTGGATGATCGGCGGCCTGCAGGTGGACGTGCTTCCGCTCGCGGGCGAAGCACTGGCGCGGGGCGGGCATCTGCGGGTCGGGCTGGAGGACGCTCCCTTCGGCAGCGACTGGAGCAACACCCGCTGGACGGAAGCGGCCTTGGGGGAAATCCAGAAGGCGGGCGCGCGGCCGGCCACCGCGCCGGAGGTTCGGGCGCGCTTCAGCGCCGCGTGACGTAGACCACCAGGAGCGCGGCAAACACCAGGAATCCCCAAAGCCAGGGACTGCTGAATGAGATATGGAGAGGGCCCAACTCGAAGCTCTGCGAGCCGATTTGCCCCGTCGTGCGGGACACCGCCCCTCCGACCGAACCGCCAACGCCGTCGAACTGCAGCCAGGTCATGGCGCTCCTCTCCCCGATTGCTTACAGTCGAGCCCAGTCTAGCAGAAAAGCATCGCAATCTATTAGTGAAACAAAGGTTTTCGCCGCGGCATGCCGACCATCGCACTCTTCCGTTTCTGGTACGAAGGCAACTCCTTTTCTCCCCTTCCGGCCCGCGAGGCGGACTTCCGTTCCCGCGAATGGTTTTCCGGCAAGGCGGCGGCTGACTTCTATCGGGGCAAGGCGCTGGAGCCCGGCGGCGCAATCACCGCCGCGGAGCGCCACGGCGACGTCGAGATCCTGTTTCTCGATTGCCTTGCGGCTTACCCGGCGGGGCCGATTGAGGCGGGTCTCTTCCCGGCCTATCAGGATCGGCTTTTCGAGCAGCTCGGGAGCCGCGCGTGGGACGGAGTCTACGCCAGCCTTCACGGCGCCAGCGTCTGCGAGGATATCGAGCAGCCGGAACTCTGCTTGCTGCGCGCACTGCGCCAGGTGATTGGGGAGACTCCCCTCGCCCTCAGCTTCGATCTTCACGCGAACCTGAACCCGGAGATCGGGCGCCTGGCGGAGATCATCGTCGGCTACAAGACCCACCCGCACATCGACATGGCCGAGACTGGGGAAAAGGCCATGAGCCTGCTGCTGCGCCAGATCGAGGGGGAGATCGCCGCCCATTCCACGATCCTGCCTGCGGACTTCCTGCCGACGTCCTTCAATATGCGGACCGACGATGGCCCCATGGCCGAGATGGCGGAGCTGGCGGCCCGCTGCGCCGAGGACAACGGCCTTCTCGACGTCACGGTCTTCGGGGGCTTTGCCTGCGCGGACAGCCCTGATAGCGGCGCTGCCATCAGTCTTTGCGGGGAGGCCGGTGGCGCGGCCCTCTCCGCCATGGGTCAACCCTTGCGCGAGGCCTACCGCCGTCTCGCTCCAGACTTCGAACAACCGCTCCCCGCGCCCGGGGAGGTCTTGGGCGAGCTTCTGGCAAGCGCCACGCAGCGGCCCGTCGCCGTGCTGGAGCCCTCTGACAACGTCTTCTCGGGCGGTGCGGGCGACACGCCGGGCCTGCTGCGCGCAGTCCTGGCGGAGAAACCCACGCGGCCCTGCGTCTTTGCCTTCTTCTGGGACCCGGAACTTGTGGAGGAAGCAGTCAGGGCCGGAGAAGGCGCGGAGATGGACTGCCGTCTGGGCGGAAGGCTCAGCGACAGCTTCGGCGCGCCGCTTGAGCTCACGGTCCAAGTTGAGCGGCTCGTCCAGGGTACTTTCAGGAACCGGGGGCCCATGGAGGCGGGCCTGGAGGTCGATCCCGGCCCCTCCGCCATCCTGCGCAGCGGACAGGTCCGCATCCTCGTGACCAGCCGCATCGTGCCGGTGAACGACCCCGCCTACTTCGAGCATTTCGGCCTCGCGCTGGAGCCCACGACGCTCTTTTTCGTCAAGGCCAAGAACCACTTCCGCGCCGCCTTCACCGGCCTCTTCGAGCGTTTCGTGCCTGTGGAGACGCCCGGCCCCGCCCCTTCGGACATCCTGAGCCTGCCCTTCGAGCGGGTGCCCCGCGCGCGCCTGCTCTTCGGGCGCGCGCCCCATGTCAGCAAGCGGGAACCGCGGCTGCGCGAGGCGCGGGCGGAGGACGCCGAAGCGATCGCGGCCCTTCACGCCGAGAGCTGGCGATCGACCTACCGGGGCATCCTCTCAGATGATTATCTGGAGGGAGAGATCCATGAAGAGCGCGCACGCTTCTGGCGGGACTTCCTGGCGCGAAGGCATCCCGGCGATCTGGTCATCCTGGCCGAGGGAGATGAGGGGCTGTTGGGGTTCATCGCGCTGGTCGACGAGGATCCGGACTACGACGCCCTTATTGAGAATCTGCACGTCGAACCCGAACAGCGCGGCAGCGGTCTCGGTCGAAAACTGCTCGCCGAGGCCTGCCGCCGCTTGATCGCCCAGGGCAAAAACTCGGTCTGTCTCTGGGTATTCGACGACAACGCCGCGGCCTTCGCCTTCTATCTGCGCCTGGGCGGAAAGGTCGACAAGAAGACCAGCGATCCTGATGCGCCGCCGAGCGAGGCCGACAGCCGAATCGGATGGCATGACCTGCCCGCCCTCTTGGCGGCCTGTGAAGCAAAGCGAGGAAAGGGAACGGCATGAGCGAGAAACGCGTCTTGGTGACAGGGGCTTCTTCGGGTATCGGGAAAGCCTGCGTGGCGGCCTTCGCCGGGGCCGGATACAAGCTGCTGGCGGCCGGGCGCAGCGAAGAGAGGCTTGCGAAGCTGAAGGAGGCGAACCCGGAGATAGCGCTTTGGAGCGGTGATATACGCGACCCCGCCGCCTGCGCTCGCCTCGCCAAGGCAGCGGAAGAGACTTTCGGTGCGCTGGATTGTCTGGTGAACGCCGCCGGCGTGATCTACCGCCGCACGGTGGAGGAAACCAGCGACGAGGAGTGGCGGGAGACTTTGGAAGCGAACCTTCATGCGCCCTTCTACCTCAGCCGCGCCTGCCTGCCCCTGATCCGGGCCGCCGGAGGAGGCTCCATCGTCAACATCGCCTCGGACTGGGGCATGGTCGGCGGCGAGCGGGCCGCGGCCTACTGCGCGTCGAAGGGCGGCCTGGTGCTGCTTACGAGAGCCATGGCGCGCGACCATGCGGGCGAAGGAATCCGTATCAATGCGGTCTGTCCCGGCGACGTGGATACCCCGATGCTGACCGCCGAGGCCCGGCAGAGCGGACAAGACCCCTCCGAGGCGCTGGCCGCCAGCAACGCGGAGTCGCCCTCCGGACGGGTCACGCTGCCCGAGGAGGTCGCCGCCCTCGTGCTCTTTCTCGCTTCCGGAGACTCAAAGCAGATCAATGGCGCCGCCTACGTCATCGACGGCGGGGCGACCGCCTAGGAGGGATCGGATGTTTTGCGTCTTCGCCTCGGAGCCTTTGCCTCGGGCGGCTTCTGCGGTCATCATCTGAGGCATGAGCGACTTGCCCCTGACCGTCGACCAGATCGCCATCTTCGCCATTCTGGCCGGGCTGTTGGGCCTGCTCGCCTGGGGCCGCTATCGCTATGATGTGGTCGCCTTTGCCGCGCTGGTGCTTGCCGTCCTGCTGGGACTGGTGCCGAGCGCGGATGCCTTCTCAGGCTTCGGGCATCCAGCGACGGTCACGGTGGCTCTGGTCCTGATCCTCAGCCGGGCGCTGTCGGACTCCGGCGCCCTGGACCCCATAGCAAAGGCCCTGGAGCCCTTGCGCGGCAGCACGACCGGACATGTCGCCGGCCTGTCAGGCGTCGGGGCGGCCCTGTCGGCGGTCATGAACAACGTCGGCGCGCTCGGGCTTCTCATGCCGGTGGCCCTGAAAAGCGCGGCCAAGAGCAAGCAGCCCGCCGGGATGCTTTTGATGCCGCTCTCTTTCGGCTGCATTCTGGGCGGCCTGGTGACCCTTATCGGCACGCCGCCCAACATCATCATCGCCGCCTACCGGGGTGAGGCGTTGGGTGAACCTTTCCGCATGTTCGACTTCACGCCGGTCGGCGGGGCGGTCGCGCTTGCCGGGCTCCTGTTCATGGCGCTGGCCGGCTGGCGCATCGTGCCGAAGCGGAGGGCGGAGGGCGGCGAAAGCCTCTTCGACCTCGGCGACTACCTGAGCGAGATCGAGATCACCAAGGACTCAGAAGGCGTTGGCAAGACGCGCCGCGAGATCGAGGAAATGACCGAGGAGATCAGCGTCGAACTGGTGGCGCTGATGCGGCGCGGCCGCCGCCTGCCCCGTCTGGCCGCCTATGAGGTCTTCGAGGAAGGCGACCACCTGCTGATCGAAGGCACGCCGGAGGAGATCGAACGCTTTCTCAAGACGACCGGCTTCACTCTCTCGGAAAGCAAGGGCAAGGCCGCCGAAGTTCTGGAGTCCAGCGAGGGTGAGGTGATGGAGGCGGCGGTCCCGCCCCAGTCGGCCCTCATTGGGCGGACACTGGGCCAACTCCGCCTCGCCAGCAGTCACAACATCGTGCCGCTCGGCCTCGCGCGTCAGGGAAAGCCCTATAGGGGGCGGCTGCGCGACCTGCGGCTGAGGGCTGGCGACGTGCTGCTGCTTCACGGGGATCGGGGACACCTTGCCGAGGGCCTCCAGAAGCTCGATCTTCTGCCGCTCGCCGAGCGCGGCCTCAGCTACGGAAGCGGGCGCAGCGCTCCCTGGGTCGTGGGGGTCTTCGCCATCGCCATTCTCTCCGCCAGTTTGGGCTTCGTGTCGATCACCGTGGCCTTCGCCGCAGCGGTCGCCGCGCTGGTCCTGGGCGGCTTCCTGCCGCTGCGAAAGATCTATGAATCGGTCGAATGGCCGGTGATCGTGCTGCTGGGCGCGCTCATCCCCGTCGGCAGCGCGCTGGAGACCACAGGCGCCACGCAGGTGATCGTCGACGGCATCCTGGCCGTGACAGAGGGCCTTCCGACCCTTGTGGTTCTGGCGATGGTGCTGGTTGTCACCATGACCGTCTCCGACCTTCTGAACAACGCCGCCACCGCCGTCATCATGGCGCCGATTTCGGTGACCCTGGCCGAACGCCTGTCGTCCAATCCCGACGCCTTCCTGATGGCCGTGGCGCTGGGCGCTTCCTGCGCGTTCCTGACCCCGATCGGGCATCAGAACAACGCTCTCATCCTGGGTCCCGGGGGGTTCCGCTTCGGGGATTACTGGCGTGTCGGCCTGCCCCTGGAGATCATCATCGTGGCCGTCGCCCTGCCCATGATCCTCATGGTCTGGCCGCTCTGATCCGAGCGTCTGGATCACGGGCGCTGCGGCGGCTGGCGGCGCACTGCGGCTGTGCTATTCTGAGGCTTCCGGAAAGAGACAGCTGGAAAGACCTTCGATCATGGAAACCTCCGTCGATTCCTTGACGCGCGATTTACTGGAATGGCTGAGCGGCGGCCCGCGCCCCTACAGCGAGACCATGGAGGCCTGGCGCACCTCCTGCCCCCGGCTGGATGTCTGGGAGCAGGCCTTGCAGGCAGGCTACGTACGGCGCTGTCAGCCCCCTGACGCCCCATCGCCCAGGGTCGAACTGACGCCAAAGGGCGAGGCTTTTTTGAGCCGCCGACCGCACTGAAAATCGTCCCACCTGCCTCCGCTTGCGCGTCTGCACGCGCTGGCCTATGACAGGGCGATAGCGCGCTTCCTGGCGCCCGCTTTTCCGCTTCTATCTCCAACGAGGACTCCGCCATGCCCCAGACCTCCATCCCCTGCCTCTTCATGCGCGGGGGTTCGTCGCGCGGCCCCTACTTCAACCGCGCCGATCTGCCCGAAAGCCTTGAGGAACTCGGCGAGGTTTTGATCGCCGCCGTGGGAGCCGGTCATCCGCTCAACATCGACGGTGTCGGCGGCGGCGCGGCGGTCACCACCAAGACGGCGATGATCTCCCCCTCGGAGGATGACTGGGCGGAGATCGACTACTTCTTCTGTCAGGTGAAGGTGGACGAGAAGGTCGCGGACTTCGGCCCGACCTGCGGCAACATCCTCTCCGGCATCGGCCCCGCCGCAATCGAAATGGGCATGGTCCCGGTCCAGGACGGCGAGACCCGCGTGAAGATCCGCGCGGTCAACACCGGGGCGCGCATCGAAGCCGTCGTGCAGACGCCCGGCGGCAAGGTGGAGTACGAGGGCTCAGCCGCCATCGACGGCGTGCCCGGCACGGCGGCCCCGATCACGCTGAACTTCAAGGACGTGGTCGGCTCCAAGACCGGCGCCCTCTTCCCGACCGGCTCGGCCAAGGACCTTGTGGGCGGCATCGAGGTCACCTGCATCGACGTGGCCATGCCCATCGTGGTGGCGCGCGCCTCTGACTTCGGCCTGACCGGCTACGAGACCGCCAAGGAACTGGACGCCAACCGCGATTTCTACGCGAAGTTCGAGGCCATCCGGCAGGAAGCCGGCAAGCTGATGGGCATGGGCGACGTCTCCAAGTCCGTCACGCCCAAGTTCGCGGTCCTGAGCGAGCCGCGCGCCGACGGCGCGATCTCCGCGCGCTATTTCATGCCCTGGAACTGCCACCCCTCCATGGCGGTGACCGGATCGATCTGCCTCGGCTGCTGCGCCCTGGCGCCGGGCACGGTGGCCGAGGGCCTGACCCGGCTTCCCGAGGGCAGCCCCGCGGTCATCGGGATCGAGCATCCCATGGGCAAGATCGACGTCAGCGCCGACTACGAGATCAAGGATGGCGTGTTCGATCTGAAGAGCGCCGGCATCCTTCGAACCGCTCGTCTTCTGATGCGCGGCGACATCCAGGTGCCCGCATCCGTCTGGGGCGGAAAGTAACGCCGGGCTCGCCCCTTCATCTACTTTTGTATACGCTCGTGCTTCAAAGTACGGAGCACAAGCGTGCCATGAACAAAAAACCGGATAAGTCCGCCTCCTCCCACGTCGACGCCTATGACCAGCTTCTGGCGGCGATCGACAGCGGAGAACTCCCGCCCGGCTCGCGGCTGCGGGAATCGCAGCTCGCCGAACGCTTCGGGATCAGCCGGACACCGGTCCGCGAGGCGCTGCGCCGTCTGGAAGCGCAAGGCCTGGTCGCGCATGAGCCGCATCGCGGCGTGGTGGTGGCGCAGCTGGATTACGACCAATTGGGCGAGCTCTACGCGGTCCGTGAGGTGCTTGAGGGCACGGCGGCCCGCCTCGCGGCGCGCCACGCCTCGCCCGAGGAGATCGAGATTCTGCGCGACCTCGTCGCCGACCACGCCGGCATGGTCGACGATCCGCAAGGCTTGGCCGAGGCGAACAAGCGCTTCCACCGGCAGATCAACCGCGCCTGTCACAACCGCTATCTGAACGCGATGCTGGAGAACATGCGGGTCAATCTGGCGCTGCTCTCCGGCACCACCTTCACGCTTGCCGAGCGCCGGCAGGTGGTGGCGGCGGAGCATGCCGGAATCGTCGAAGCGATCGCGGAGGGCGACGAGGAGAAAGCCGAGATGCTGGCCCGGCGCCATATCTCCAACGGCTACAAGGCCCGCGTGGCACTGGCCGCCCGCGACTGATCCCTCGCGAGAGCACCCGCCCGCTAGAGCACCCGCTTGACCAGCAGGGGTGCGCCCAGGATGACGATGAAGACGCGCAGCACATGGTGCAGCGCCACGAAGGCCACGTCGGCCCCCGCCACGATGGCGAGGATGGTCATCTCCGCCTGCCCGCCCGGCGCGTAGGCCAAAAGCGCCTCCAGCGGCGGTGCTGCCCCCATGGCCACGACGATCTGCTCGAACAGCAGCGCCAGCAGGAAGAGCGCGGCGCAGTAGCCGACCGCGGCGACAACCAGATGCCGCAGCTCGGAGAGCGTCAAACCCAGATACTTCGAGCCCACGCTCATCCCGATGACGAGCTGCGCCACGACGATCAACTCGGCGGGCGGGCGGTGCTCGATGAACCCGGTAAGGCTGAGCCCGGCCCCCAGGAGCATGGGGCCCGTGATCCCGGCGCCGAACAAGCCGATCCGCTTGGCCGCCCACCATCCGAAGCCAGCCGCAAAGGCCATGAGCGCGAGCTCCTGGACCGGAATCGCCTCCGCCGGAGCCCCGCTGCCCACCCGGCTCGGGTCCAGACCATAAAGCCCGGTGATGACGAAGGGCAGGACCGCCACGATGATCAGCACGCGCGTCGCGTGCACCAGGGAGAGCGCGCGCACATTGGCGCCCGCCTCCTCGCCGAAGATCGTCATGTCCTGCAAGCCGCCCGGCATGGCGGAGAAATAGGCGGTCGGCGCATCGAAGCCGCAGACCTTCCGGAAGTAGGGATACCCGAAGCCTGCAATGGCCAGGACGTAGAAGGGGACCAGGGCGAGGCTCGCCAGCATCTCCCCCACCCGGTCGAAGAGCTCCGGCTGGAAGGAGCTTCCGATCGCCACACCTAGTATGGTGCGGACCGAGAGGCTGATGGGACGGGGCATGGTGGTCTTCAAACCGGCAAGGCTTACGATGAGACCGGCGAACAGCGGCCCGAGAAGCCAGGGCAGCGGCAGGGAGAAGACGTGGAAGACACCAGCGCCGATCAAGCCGACGACCAGCGTCAGCAGCCAGGTCTTCCAGTTGGCAAGCCGGTGGGCGAGATCGAGCGGCATGGAGAGGGGACGGTCCTTGACGTGATTATGCATGCAAGCGTATACGATCCCTCCGGATAAGGAAAGGCGTTAGCTTTGCTGAGAGACAAGCACTACGACCTCTTGGTGATCGGAGGCGGAAACGCCGCTCTTTGCGCTGCCCTGACGGCCCGCGAACAGGGCGCCAGCGTTCTGGTCTGCGAACATGCGCCGCGCGCGCTCCGAGGCGGCAACAGCCGCCATACCCGCAACCTGCGCTGCTCTCATGACGCGCCCACCGACGTACTGACCGAGAACTATTCCGAAGAGGAGTACTTCGAGGATCTGCTGCGGGTGACCGGCGGCGTCACCAACGAGAAGCTGGCGCGCATGACCATCCACGAGTCGAAGTTCGTCACGCCTTGGATGTACGAGCGTGGCGTACGCTTCCAGCCTTCCCTTGGTGGCACGCTCAGCCTTTCGCGTACGAACGCCTTCTTCCTGGGCGGCGGGAAGGCGCTGGTGAACGCCTACTTCGCCGAGGCTGAGAAGAAGGGCGTGGAAGTCGTCTATGACACCGAAGTGGTCTCCCTCGACATCGAAGAAGGTTTCTTCAAGGGGGCCGAAGTCCGTTACCACGGGTTTCCCGACTACGTGAGGGCCAAGGCGCTGGTCGTCGCGTCCGGCGGCTTTCAGGGCAACATCGAATGGCTGACGGAGGCCTGGGGCCCCTCGGCCGCCAACTTCATCATCCGCGGCACGCCCTTCAACAAGGGCCTGATGCTGCGCGACCTGCTCGCCAAGGGCGCGGAGCCGAACGGCGATCCGACCCAGTGCCATGCGGTGGCCATCGATGCGCGCGCGCCGAAGTTCGACGGCGGCATCGTGACCCGGCTCGACTGCGTGCCCTTTTCCATCGTGGTCAACAACAAGGCCGAACGCTTCTATGACGAGGGCGAGGACGTCTGGCCCAAGCGCTATGCGATCTGGGGCCGGCTGGTCGCGCAGCAGCCCGATCAGATCGCCTATGCGATCATCGACACAAAGTGCCTGAAGCTCTTCATGCCCTCGGTCTTCCCGCCCATCGAGGGCCGGACCATCGAAGAGCTGGCCGGAAAACTGGAGCTGGATCCCGCAAAGCTCTCCAAGACGGTCAAGGGTTTCAACGCCGCCGTTCAGCCCGGGTCGTTTGACCCCAGCGGCCTGGACGGCAGCCGCACCGAAGGGCTGGAGCCGGCGAAGACCAACTGGGCGCGCAAGCTGGACGAGCCGCCCTACTACGCCTATCCCCTGCGCCCCGGCGTGACCTTCACCTATCTGGGCGTCACGGTGGATGAGAAGGCACGGATCCAGATGGCCGACGGCAAGCCCTCGGCGAACATGCTGGCGGCGGGTGAGATCATGGCGGGCAACATCCTGGGACAGGGCTATCTCGCGGGCCTCGGGATGACCATCGGCACGGTCTTCGGAAGGATCGCCGGGCAGGAGGCGGCGCGCTATGTCAATCGCTGAACAACCCGTCTCTCTCGTAGGTCTGGCCCGCGGCCTCCAAGGCGCTACGCTCGAGGAGTCCCGCCGCACCATGGAGATCTGCAACGCCTGCCGCTACTGCGAAGGCTACTGCGCGGTCTTCCCCGCCATGGAACTGCACCGCTCCTTCTCCAATCGGGACCTCGTGCATCTCGCCAACCTCTGTCATGGCTGCAAGGGCTGTTTCTACGCTTGCCAGTACGCGCCGCCCCACGAGTTCGGGCTCAACCTGCCCAAGGTCTTCGCCGAGCTGCGCCGGGAAAGCTACGAGCACCATGCCTGGCCGGGCGCGCTCGCCGGGTTGTTCCAGAAGAACGGGCTCTTCGTCAGCCTTGCGACCGGCCTGCTGCTGATCGCGGTCATGCTGCTCTCAGCGCTTCTGGTCGATCCTCAGGCGCTCTTCGGGGTCAATCGCGGCCCCGGCTCCTTCTACGCCGTCATTCCCTATGAGGTGATGGTGGCGCTCGGCAGCCTCAGCTTCGGCTATGCCGTGCTGGCGCTCGTCATGGGCCTGCGGAACTACTGGCGGGAATCGGGCGCCAAGCAGGTCGGTGGCAAGGCCCTGGCGCTGGGCCTGCACGACGCGCTTACCCTGCGCCACCTGAGCGGCGGCGGCCACGGCTGCAACGACACCCACGAGGGCTTCACCCAGAGCCGGCGCTGGCTGCATCAGGCCATGATGTGGGGCTTTCTGCTGAGCTTCGCCTCGACCTCCGTGGCCACGATCTACGACCATGTTTTCGGGTGGATCGCGCCCTATAGCTGGTACAGCGCGCCGGTGGTTCTCGGCACGCTCGGCGGCTTCGGCCTGACCATCGGATCGGGGGGCCTCTTCTGGATGAAGTTCAAGACCGATCCAGAGCCCACGGCCCAGCGGAACTTCGGCATGGACATGGGCCTGCTGGCCCAGCTCTTCCTTGTCGCCGTTACCGGGCTGGCGCTGCTGTTCTTCCGGCATACCAGCGCCATGGGCATGCTGCTGGTCATTCACCTCGGGTTCGTTCTCGCGCTCTTCGTCTCCCTGCCCTATGGCAAGTTCGTCCACGGGCTCTATCGCTTCGCCGCCCTGGTCCGCCATCACGCCGACCAGCGGGCCGCATCGCAAGAAGAAGGATCAGCCTCATGAAGCCGCTATCCCTGCTGATGCTGGAAGGCGACGGTATCGGGCCCGAGATCACGGCGGCCATGAAAGCCGCGCTGGCGGCCGCGCGGGAGCGCTTCGGGCTGGCCTTCGACATCCAGGAGGCGAAGATAGGCTTCGCCGCGCTGGAGACGGAAGGCAGTACCTTTCCCGAGAGCGTCGGCGAAGCCGCCAAGCGGGCCGACGGCGTCATCATGGGCCCGGTGTCCCACAACGACTATCCACCCAGAGCCGAAGGCGGCTTGAACCCCTCTGGCGAGATGCGCAAGCGCCTGGAGCTCTTCTCGAACCTGCGCCCGGCGCGCACGCGACCCGGTCTTCCCTCCCCGACCGGGCGCGAGTTCGATCTGGTGATCGTGCGCGAGAACACCGAGGGCTTCTACGCCGACCGCACCATGTTCCAGGGCAACGGCGAGTTCATGCCAACCCCCGATCTGGCCATGGCCCTGCGCAAGGTGACCCGCGAGGGCAGCCGCCGCATCGCCGAGGCGGCCTTCACTCAGGCCAAGCTCCGGACGGCGAAGAAAGTGACGGCGGTGCACAAGGCCAACGTCCTGCGGGTGTCCGACGGTTTGTTCCTGGAGGAGTGCCGCAAGGTCGCCGCGCAGCACCCGGACATCGCCTACGAGGAGCAGATCGTCGATGCCGTGGCCGCCTACCTGATCCGCGATCCGGGCCGCTTCGACGTAATCGTGACGACGAACATGTTCGGCGACATCCTCTCCGACGAGGCCTCCGAACTTTCCGGCGGCCTGGGGCTTGCCGCCTCCATCAACCACGGCCACCACCACTGCATGGCCCAGGCCCAGCACGGATCGGCCCCTGACATCGCAGGCGAAGACAAGGCGAACCCCACCTCCCTGATCGGTTCCGTCGCCATGCTGCTGGAATGGCTCTCCGCCCGCCACGACGTTCCGGCCTGCGCAGACGCCGGCCGGACGATGCGCCAGACGCTGGACGACCTTCTGGCGTATCCGGCGACCCGCACGAAGGACCTGGGCGGGCCGCTCGGCACCGCCGCCTTCGGAGAGGCCGTGGCCGAACGGATCGCAGAGGGTTAATCGCCTTGCTCCGCAACCGCTCCCGTCATATTTGAGACTCAGCCCAAAGCCAAACCACAAGGAACCCTCGATGATCTCCGAGAAAGACGGCCTGCTTGAAGAAATCCGCAACCGCTTCGCCCATGTCGATACCTGCCCCTTCCAGGGCCCGCGCATTTTCTTCGAGAACGCGGGCGGCGCCTTGACCCTCAAGTCGGCGGTCGAGACCTCGGCCATCTTCGCGGCGATCCCGGACAATCAGGGGCGCGACAACGTCGCCTCGCACGAACTGGTGCGGGTCATCAACGAGGCAAAGGCGAAGATGCGCACCTTCTTCAATGCGCCGGAGGGTCAGTTCTTCGTCGGCGAGAGCGGGACCGAGCTGCTGTTCCGCCTGATCCGGAGCGCGGTGGTCGGCGCCCCCGAAGGCGGACAGGTTCTCGGCAGCACCCTGGAGCATCCGGCGACCCGCAGCGCGGCCGGTCACTGGGCCGAGACCATGGGGCGCCCACACGTTCTGGTCGCCCATAAGAACGAGACCGGCAGCGTCACGGCTGAAGACTACCGGCCCCACATCACGCCGGACACGCGGGTGGCGACCATCCTGCATACCTCGCCCGTCACCGGGATGGGCGTCGATGTCGCCTCCATCGCCAAGGCGATCCGCGAGGTGGCGCCGGACTGCTACATCATCGTCGACGGCATTCAGCACGCCAGCCACGGGCGCATCGACATCGCCTCCTACGGCATCGACGGCTACGTGGTGTCGCCCTACAAGGTTTTCTCCCGGCACGGTTACGGCGTCGCCTGGATCTCGGACCGGCTTTCGGCTCTCCGGCATGAGTCGCTGAAGGGCGGACCGGCGGAGAACTGGGAGTTTGGAACGCGCGACACCGGGTCCTACGCGACCTTTTCGGATGTGGTGGACTATTTCGTCTGGCTGGGCAGCCAGTTCACGGCGGACGAGGACCCCCGCGCCTGCATCGAAGCAGCCGGCAAGGCGATTCACGCCCATGAGAAGTCGCTCACCGACGCGATGCTTCACGGGACTGGAAACCTGAAGGGCCTGGCGGAGATGCCGGGGGTCAACATCATCGGCGGCGTGGACAACCCAGCGCGAGAGGGGCTTGTCTCCCTTACGGTCGAGGGCGTTCCCTCCGTCGATGTGGTGGCGACCCTGAACGAACAGGGCATCCGCACCCACCTGCGCAAGGCCGACCACTATTCCGGCAACATCCTGGACCCGCTCGGCCTGGACTCTTGCGTGCGCGTCTCCCTCTGCCACTACAACTCCGTGGCGGAGGTGGCCCAGTTCCTGACGGCCATGCAGGCGATCACCGCCCGCTGAGGGCTTCTGCGAAGAGGCGCTTGCGCAGCGCTCGGGGCATTACCGGCCGACGCTTGCCTGACGCCGTTTGCTTGGGCGATCTCACCCTCCGATAGCGGTATCTCCCACCTCTGGGTCATGTCACCCAGTTACCCCGGACGGGCGGAAGGACATGAGCCCAGCCGGGGAATATTGTCTATTCGCGACAGGTAAATTTTTCATCGGGAAAAGCGCTCCGAGTGGTTTTTCAATCTCATCATTGGAGAATGCCACATAAGTATTTGAAAATAAATAGTAAAATGAATTTGGAAAAGCTTTGCAAAAAAGTTCGAGAGTCTGCTCGCGCCGAGAGAGAGTTCGTGTTTTCATACAGATGTGTCGGAAAACGACTATCAGGATCCGGTCTCGCGTCGGATGCTGCAGTTTGGATGGGCCTGTCTCAGCGCTGAAGCTGGCGTGGTTATGTCATCCTTTTGCCGGTCCTTAGGTTCCGGTGAAGCAAAAAGAATGCGAACAGCGGAGGTACTATGAAAAAGAATTCGAATCCGGAACTGCTCAGCCGACTTGCCGAAGAGGCACGGCTTGGGCGGATTTCCCGCCGTGAGTTTGTGAGTTACGCCACGGCGGCGGGCCTCACGGCAAGTGCGGCGACCGGCCTTTGGTCGAAGTCCGCGGCAGCCGCCCCTTCTAAGGGTGGCACGTTCCGTCTTGGAACCCATGACGGCAACACCTCGGACACGCACGATCCTGGCACCTATCTCAGCTTCTCGATCATTCAGCTGGCGCATACCTACCGCAGCTACCTGACTTTGATCGAGCCCGACAACTCGCTTGGCCCCGACATCGCCACCGAATGGTCCGCGACCCCGGACGCCAAGACCTGGACTTTCAAACTGAACCAGAACGCCAGCTTCCACAGCGGCAAGCCCGTGACTTCGACGGACGTGATCGCCTCCATGAACCATCACCGCGGCCCGGACTCCACCTCCGCTGCCACGGCGCTCTTGAAGGACGTCACGGACATCCGCGCCGATGGCGATCACGCCGTCGTCTTCGAACTGGCGACCGGCAACGCCGACCTGCCCTGGCTGATGACCGACTACCACTTGGCCATCGTTCCGGCCAACGACGACGGATCGGCCAACTGGCAGTCCGGCGACGGCTCCGGCCCCTACAAGATCGTCGACAACGAGTTCGGTGTCTCCTGCACCCTGACGCGCCATGAAGGCTGGCACCTGGAAGGCGCCTACTTCGATGACGTGGTGATGACGGTCCTCAACGACCCGAACGCCCGCCAGACCGCGCTCGTCACCGGAGACGTGGACGCCGTGACGCAGCTTGAGCTCAAGACGCTCTCGCTTCTCCAGCGTGATCCGAACATCTTGATCGACAACGTGCCCAGCGCGGCGGCGATCACCATGCCGATGTTCTGCGATCAGGCACCCTTCGACGACGTCAATGTTCGCAACGCCTTGAAGCTGGCCATCAACCGTGAGGAGATCATCGAGAAGATCGCCTTTGGTACGGCCATTCCGGGCAACGACTTCCACGTCGCCCCGAACATGCCGTATCACCCGGACGACATCCCTCAGCGGACCTACGATCCGGATCAGGCCAAGTCGCTTCTCAAGAAGGCGGGGCATGAGAACCTCTCGATCAACATCTCGGTGGCCGACTCGGTCTACTCCGGTGCTGTCGACATGTGCGTTCTCTACTCGGAGCAGGCCAAGGCGGCGGGCATCGACCTCAAGGTCGTGCGTGAGCCGAACGACGGCTACTACTCCGATGTCTGGCTGAAGAAGCCTTTCTGCATGGTGCAGTGGGGCGCGCGTCCGACTCCGGACGTGATGTTCAGCCTGGCGTACAAGGACGACGCCGCCTGGAACGAGAGCCATTGGCAGAACGAGCGCTTCAATGAGTTGTTGCGCACCGCCAAGGCCGAATTGGACCAGGACAAGCGGGCCGAGATGTATCACGAGATGTGCCAGCTCGCCCGTGATGACGGTGGCACCATCATCCCGATGTTCACCAACTTCGTCTATGCACGCCGCAAGAACGTGCAGCACGGCGAGAACCTTGCGGCCAGCTGGCAGTGCGACGGCGCACGGGCCTGCAGCCGCTGGTGGTTCGACAGCTAAGCAAGACGGTCTGAGGAAGCCCGGCGTCAGATTGGCGCCGGGCCTTCTTCCATCAAGACCAGAGGTTCTCACGGCCGCGGGAGGCCGCAGAGAACCCGACGCAGGGGAAACAGGGGCGCTGATCCATAGCTTCCCGCAGGTCAGCGAAAAGTTTGGAGGGATAGAATGGGTGATGTTCTGATGCTCGTGCTGAAACGGCTCGGGCTCGGTCTGGTCACGCTTCTCGTGATTTCGATCCTCATTTTCTTCGCCGTGGAACTCCTTCCCGGCGATATCGCACAGGCCGTGCTCGGCCAGGGCGCGACGGAAGAGAACGTCCGCGCCATGCGCGAGCAGCTCGGCTTGGATCAGCCTGCTATCTTCCGCTACCTGGATTGGCTGGCGGGCGCAGTGCAGATGGACTTCGGCGTTTCGCTGATTTCGGGCGAGCGCGTGGGCGGCGCTATCGGCCCGCGCTTCATGAACACGCTGTTCCTGGCCGCCTATGCAGCCGTGATCGCGGTTCCTCTTTCGATCGTGCTGGGCGTCATCGTGGCGCTGCTGCGCAACTCGATCTTCGACCGGGTCGCCAACGTTCTGTCCCTCACCTCCATCTCTTCGCCCGAGTTCTTCCTGGGCTACATCCTGATCCTGTACCTGGCGGTGAAGTCGGACATGTTTCCGGCCATCGCCAGTCTCAGCCGGGATATGACCCTCCCTGAGCTTCTGCACAGGACCTTCCTGCCGGCGCTCACGATGGTCTTGGTTGTGACCGCGCACATGATGCGCATGACCCGCGCAGCGATCATCAACCTCTTGGCCTCTCCCTATATCGAGATGGCCCAGTTGAAGGGCGTTCCGCCCTGGAAGGTGATCGTCAGGCACGCCCTGCCGAACGCCTGGGCGCCCATCATCAACGTGGTTGCCCTGAACCTCGCATACCTGATCACCGGCGTGGTGCTGGTCGAGGTGGTCTTCGTTTATCCCGGCATCGGTCAGCTTCTGGTCGACGCCGTGTCGAAGCGGGACTTCCCGATCGTGCAGGCCTGCTGCCTGATCTTCGCAGCGACCTTCATTCTCTTGAACCTCGCCGCGGACGTCGGAGCAATCCTGACGAACCCGCGTCTCAGGCATCCGAAGTAAGGGGGGCAAACCATGAGTTTCTTCGTAGTCGGTTACTACGCCCTCCTCATCGGGGCGTCCTGCCTGGCGGCTTTCTACAACAAGCGTCAGGTCTTCCTTCTGCTCTTCTCGCTGACCCTGGTGTCCTTCGTCATGGGCATCGTCGGCGGACCGAGCGCTCTTTACGCGGTCACGATCGCGGCCGGTCTTCTGGCCCTCGCGGCGGGCACCTCCTACGCCTTCCGCGAGTTCCTGGTGATCATCGCGCCCACCGAGACCTCCAAGGAGATCAAGACCGCTCCCTTGACGGCGGCTTTCGGTCTCTTCGTGATCTTCACCTACGCGATCGCCGGCATCTTCGCCCCGATCATCGCGCCCTATGGGCAGGCCGAGGTCATCTCCACGGCCTTCGCTCCACCCGACGAGCAGATGCTGCTGGGCGCGGACCAGTTGGGCCGCGACATGTTCAGCCGCATCATCTATGGCGCGCGGAACACGGTCGGTCTCGCCCTGGTGGCCACCCTCCTCGCCTTCTTGATGGGGGCGATCGCGGGGCTCTTGGCCGCAACCAAGGGCGGTTGGTTCGATCAGATCATGGGGCGCGCGGCGGACGTGATCATGTCGATCCCTTCGCTGATCTTCGCGCTGCTGATGCTGTCGATCTTCGGCACGGACCTCTACGTGATGGTCATCATCGTCGCGGTGATCTATTCACCCCGCGTCTTCCGCCTGACCCGCGCGGTCGCCGGCAACGTGGTGGTGATGGACTACATCGAAGCGGCCAAGCTTCGCGGCGAAGGCACCTGGTACCTGATCCGCAGGGAGATCCTGCCCAACTCCACAGCACCTTTGATCGCGGAGTTCGGCCTGGAGTTCTGTTTCGTGTTCCTGCTGATCGCCGGTCTCTCCTTCCTGGGTCTCGGTATTCAGCCGCCGACCGCGGACTGGGGTTCCATGGTGCGTGAGAACGCGACGCTGATTTCCTTTGGCGACATCACACCGCTGATCCCGGCAGGCGCCATTGCGCTTCTGACCGTGGCGGTGAACTTCGTCGTCGACTGGATGCTGTACCGCTCCTCCGGACTGAAGGGGTAATAAGATGAATGCTGATAAGAGCGTCTTGCTCAAAATAAGAGATCTTCGGATCGAAGGTTACGCCGACGAAAAGTGGAACGAGATCGTCCACGGTGTCGACCTGACCCTTCACCGGGGTGAGGTCATGGGCCTGATCGGCGAGTCCGGCGCGGGCAAGTCGACCATCGGACTGGCCGCCATGGGGTACGCCCGGGACGGCTGCCGCATTTCCGGCGGTTCCATCGAGTTCGACGGCATGGAGCTGACCACCACGCCGGAATCGAGCCTCCGGGCGCTGCGCGGATCGCGGATCGCCTACGTGGCGCAGTCGGCCGCGGCTTCCTTCAACCCGGCGCACAAGATCATCGACCAGCACACCGAAGCGCCGATCCAGTACCGCATCAAGAAGCGGACGGAGGCCCAGGAAGACGCCATGCAGCTCTATGAGCGGCTGCGGCTTCCGACACCCAACGAGATCGGCTTTCGCTATCCTCACCAGGTGTCGGGCGGTCAGTTGCAGCGCGCCATGACCGCCATGGCCATGGCCTGCCGGCCGGACCTCATCATCTTCGATGAGCCGACCACGGCCCTGGACGTGACGACGCAGATCGAGGTTCTGGCCGCGATCCGCGACATCGTCGACCAGTTCAACACCGCCGCCATCTACATCACCCACGACCTGGCGGTCGTGGCGCAGATGGCAGACACCATCAAGGTGCTCTTGAAAGGCAACGAGGTCGAGGAAGCGCCCACCGAGGAGATGCTCCAGCATCCCAAGGAGGACTACACCAAGAGCCTCTGGGCCGTTCGCAGCTTCAAGCGGGACCAGAAGAGCCGGCCCGGCGGCGACGCCACGCCGGTGGTCTCCATCAAGACCGTCAGCGCTTCATACGGCGACACGCCGGTGCTCGAAGACGTCTCCTTCGACGTCTACGCCGGCATGACCGTGGCCGTGGTGGGTGAGTCCGGTTCGGGCAAGTCCACGACGGCGCGCTGCATCACCGGGCTGCTCCCGCCCACCAGCGGAGAGGTTCAGTTCAAGGGCGAGACGCTGCCGCCCAGCTACAAGAACCGCACCAAGGATCAGCTGCGTCAGGCGCAGATGATCTACCAGATGGCCGACACCGCGCTGAATCCCAAGGTGATGATCAGCGATATCATCGGCCGTCCGGCGCAGTTCTACGGCGGGCTCAAGGGCGCCGCGCTGAAGAACCGGATCGACGAACTGCTCGACCTGATCGAGCTGGAGCCGTCCAAGTTCTACTACCGCTATCCGCCTGAGTTGTCGGGTGGCCAAAAACAGCGCATCGGCATCGCCCGGGCGCTGGCGGCGGAGCCGACCTTCATCATCTGCGACGAGGTGACATCGGCACTGGACCAGTTGGTGGCCGAGGGAATCCTGAAGCTTCTCGACCGCCTGCAGCAAGAGCTGGACCTGGCCTACATGTTCATCACCCACGATCTGGCGACGGTGCGTTCCATCGCCGACGAAGTCGTGGTGATGCAGAAGGGCCTGGTCGTCGAACAGGGGCCCAAGGATGAGATGTTCACCCCGCCCCACCATCCCTATACGGACCTGTTGCTCTCGTCCGTCCCGGAGATGGATCCGAACTGGCTGACCACCCTTCTGGAAGAACGCGGTGTCGACAACGTCGGCGAAGCGGCCACCAAGGTGGGCGACGCGGTGCCGGAAAACTAAGCCCCTGCACCGGGCAGAAAGCAAAAAGCCCCGCTGCCGGTCTGGCAGCGGGGCTTTTCTTGTTTCGTTCAGCTGCTTCGCTGGGGGGAGCTAGGCTAGGCAGACTGTCCAGATTAGATGATCGACATGGCAGACACGGCCATGACAGCGACCAGAATCAGATAGACGCCGAGCAGCGCCGGCCAGGAAGCGGCACGCTGGTTATATTCCCGAATCAGATCATCTTTCGTCATCGTCCGCCTCCTCTCAGGTTTGGTTCACGATCCCTCTTTCCTCCGCATGACCACCATGCCTCGAAAAACTGAATCATCGCTGCGTTCGACCAATTAGGTGGCACGCCATATTGAGCAAATCAAGAACGGCGTTTCGCTTTTTCGATGCACTGGAATCATGGCTGCGCGGCTCGCAAGGCATAGCTCGCCAGGACCCGCGGATTTCCGCGATTCCTAAAGCTATATCAGTGCCTTGGAAAATCAGTCCACAGGGTGGAAAACCGACGTTCGGAGCCGGCTACACCACCAGAAGCCGCCTGGGATAGTCGGTCAGGTAGTCGCTGCCTTCCTCCGTCACCACGAGCGAATCACCAATGCGCCCGCCGCAGGCGCCTTCGAGGGAGATGCCGCCATCGACGGCGAAGGTCATGCCGGGCCGCAGGATGGTCTTATCGCCATCCTTCAGCTCGGGGGCCTCCAGGTAGGCGACGCCGATGGAGCGTCCCGTGCGATAGCCCGTCTCATAGCCGCGTTCGCGGTAGACCTCGTTCGCGGCCTGGGCCACCTCCTCGGCGCGAACACCGGGCCGGATGGCGGCAACCGCGGCCTGCTGGGCGTCGATCGCCGCCTGTTGCACCCGCGCCGCCTCGTCGCTCACCTCGCCGATATGGAACATACGGTCGAAGCCGAGCTTGTACTGCTTGAACTGGGCCATGTTGCAAAAGCAAAAGTAGACGGGATCGCCGCGCTCCAGGCGCTTGACCGAAGCGCGGCGGTGCACCATCGAGGTATCCCGCCCGCTCTGCATGATCTGCAGGTTATGGATCATGGGAGAGACGAAAGCCTCCCAGCCGCGGTCGGTCAGGAATCCTGCCGCCGCGCGGCTCCCCGCATCGATCACCGCCAGGGCCGACTCATACTCCGGGACGCCCTGCTTCAGGGAGTCGCCCGCCGCCCGCATCATCGCCCCGGCCACCAGGCCCGCCTGGCGCATCACGGCGATCTCTTCCGGCCCCTTGATCATGCGCTGCTCGCCTAGGATCGGGGCTACGTCCTTCAGGGCAGCATCCGGATAGCGCTCATCCAGGAAGTTCCGGACGATCGCCGGCAGCCGGTCGCGTTCCACCCATATCTCCTTGGGCGACGCGCCGACCGCTTCCTGAAGCACCCTCGGCCAGCCGCGCTGCCCGAAGTCCTCCCAGGGCAGCACCCGCTCCACCCAGGTCATGGCGGAGACCATCTCGCTCTCCATGAGAGGTGTGATGACGCTGGGCGCCTCGTCAGGCCGGACCAGAAGAAAGGTCGGCCGCCCGAACTCGATCCCGAGGTAGCCCCAGAAGCCCGCCAGATAGGCGATGGAGGCCTCATCGGTCAGGATCGCCAGTTCCACCCCTTGATCTTTGAGGCGTTCTTGAAACTCAGCCATGCGCCGTTTGGCATGCTCCAGCATGATGATGTCCCTCCCGAGGGTTCTATTGGGTGACATGCGGGCCATAGGGCACGCGGTTCAGGACCTCAGCCCCGTTGGGTCCCAGCAGGACCGTGTTGGAGACGAAGAAGTTGCCCCGCCCAGTCTCGGTGAACCAGGACATGAGGTGGTAGGTCATGCCCGCCTGCATCTCCAGATCCGAGTCATGGCGCAGGCCGTTGACCTTCGGCCCCCCGGTCCAGGATGGCGGAAACCCGATGCCCACCAGATAGCCGCAGTGATGACGGCGGTACTCCGGCATCCCGGCGGCGTCCACAACCGCCTGCCAGCCCTGATAGACGTCGCGCGCCTTCGCACCGGGTTTAAGCGCCGCCAGAGTGGCGTCGAAAGCCTTGATCGAAAGCTCGGCCATAGCCGCATCCTCGTCCTTTATCCCGCCGATGCTGACCAGCCTGCCCATGGGCGCGTTGTAGCGCGCCACGCAGCCCGCCACCTCCAGGAAGACCGCCTCGGCGTGCAGACCATCGCCCCAGGAGGTGTGTTCCTCGGCCATGCGGCGGGCCGGGCGGATGAAGGGGCCGAAGCCCGGCGGCGTACCTCCGGCCCGGGTCATGGCGGCCAGACATTCCGCGGCGACGTCGGCCTCCCGCGCGCCGTCGTGGCAGGCGGCGATGGCGGCGTCAGTCCCAGCATCGGCGGCCTGGGCGGCTAGACGCATGTAGTGCTGCTCTTCCGGCGACTTCACGTTGCGCAGGCCATCCAGGAGACCGCTGATATCGATCCATTCCTTCGCCTGCACCCCGTCTCTAAGCTTCAGGCCCATGGCGTGGGAGAACCCCGAGGACCAGGCCTCATAACCGATGGCCTTTCCTCTCCCCGCCCCTCCGAGGTGCTTGATGAGGACATCCGCCGCCGTCTCTGAATCGCTGTGTCCAAGGAAGGCTGCGTTCCGCACCTGATTGCGGATCACCACCTTCTCCATGGCGCGGGTGATGAGCAGCAGGTCTCCCTCCGCCGGCACGACAAGGACATGGGGCGCGAAGTAGCCCCAGTGATCCAGACCGATCAGGTAGAAGATGTTCTCCGGAGCGGAGAAAAGCGCGATCTCCACGCCTTTGCCTGCCATCGCGGCGCGCGTCGCTTCCAAGCGCCGCGCCAGTTCTTCGTCGCTGAAGGGATTGGAATGCATCGCGGGCTCTCCTCGTTGCGGCGGGATCAAAGATTTGGCGGCGGCAGGGCGAACTCCGGTGCGCTCTCGATGCAGGAGGCGAGCCGGAACAGCAGAGCTTCGTCGAAATGCCGGGCCACAAGCTGCACCCCCATGGGCAGTCCGGTTCCATGCAGGCCCGAAGGCAGGGTCATGGCTGGGTGCCCGGTCATGTTGAAGAAGGTGGTGTAGCGCGTGATGGCGTTGCCCACGGGTTCGGCGTCCGCTCCGCTGCCCAGCCTCACGCTGCCGAGCGGCGGCGCCACCACCGGCGTGGCCGGGGTCAGAAGGGCGTCCACCTCCTGGAACAGCGCATCGACCTGCCGGCGATAGAGGGTCAGCATGCGGCGCGCCCGCACATAGTGTTCGGCCAGGATGCATTGCCCCAGGGCCAGCCCGGCGCGGAACTCCTCGCTGTAGAGATCGCCTCGCGCCTCCAGGTGAGGCATGTGATAGCTCAGCGCCTCAGGCATCTGGATGGTCAGCGATACACTGCGCGCCCGCTCCATCGAGGGCAGCTCCACGTCGAGCAGCCGCGCGCCCCGTCGCTCGAGATGCTTCATCACCGCCTCGCTCGCGGCGAGGATCTGCGGGTCGCAGCGCTCGAAGTAGAAGACACGCGGGATCCCGATGGTCACGCCCTCCAGGCTGCCTCGTGGTGCGATGGCAGCCGGATAGTCCTGAACCTCGACATCGGCGCTCGCCGGGTCCAGGGGATCGTGGCCCGCCAGCACCGAAAGCAGCAACGCCGCGTCCGCCGCGCTCCTGGTGATGCAGCCCAGGTGATCCAGTGACCAGCAATAGGGAATCACGCCCCGCGTGGAGATCAGGCCCAGGGTGGGCTTCAGGCCAACCAGACCGCTCAGCGCCGCAGGCGCGCGCACCGATCCGCCGGTATCGGTGCCGAGCGCCGCCGGGACCATCCCGAAGGCCACGGCGGCGGCTGAGCCGCTGGAGGAGCCGCCGGCAAGCCGTTGGTGGTCATAGGCGTTCACGGGCGTGCCGTAGAGCTGATTCTCCCCCGTGGCCCCGTAGGCGAACTCGTGAAGGTTCAGCTTGCCCAGACAGATCGCCCCCGCCCGGCGCAGGCGCGCGACACTCTCTGCATCTTCGCTAGCCTGACGATCCGCGAAGACACGCGAACCGGCCGTCGTCACCTGACCGGCCACGTCGAAGAGGTCCTTGACGGCATAAGGCAGCCCACGAAGTACGCCGCTCTCTCTCCGCTCAAGTGACTCGGCCTGGGCAAGCGCCCCTTCCAGGTCAACCGAGATAAAGGCCTTGCTGCGCTCGTTCAGCGCCGCAATCCGCGCTAGGCAATGTCTCACGATGTCCCCGGTTGAAACCTTGCCCTCATCGCGCAAGGCCGCCAGTCTCCCAAGCGACGCAAAGTCTGGGATGCGATCTGGCGCGGATCTCTCGAAGGTCATGGGGTCGAACGCTTCGCGCTCACGCCCTCGGCGGGCGGCGTCTCGCCAAGGTCGAGCGCACGCAGAGATTCCAGTTCGTCCAGTAGATCCTCAAACCCGGTGATGATCCCGAACCGGGGATCGACAAGCTCGCTCAACTCCTCATCGCGCCAGGCAAAAGACGCCAGGCTGTCCCGCAGACCTTGGAGGGTGGCGAGCGTTGCCTTGCTGCGTGCCATGACCGTCTCCCGTTGGATGTAGACGCCGCGGCGCCTTGAGTCGAAAACATGCTAATATGTATACTTCTTGACTGCAATTCGCTAATTTAACTGCATGTTTACATGACTTCAGGTCTTTGATGTATACATCCATTCCAATTTTCTGACCTTGAAGGAGAGCGACGTGCGCCTTGATCACCCTGATGTCGCATCGCTGGAAAGCTTCTCCGCGGGACCGGTCCGCTTCGATGCGGGGCGCAACGCGCGCGGCAAGATCGGCTTTGTCCTGATCCCCAACGAGCAGACGATCGAGGAGGACATGATCCGGCACCTTCCGCCCGGCTTCGGCGGGTACTTCGCCCGCGCGGCGATGCCCCGGGAGATCACCAGTGAAAGCCTGGCGCAGCTGCGCGGAAGCCTCGCAGACGCCGCCTCCCGGATTCTGCCGGACGACAAGGTGGATGTTATCTGCCTCGCCTGCACCTCGGGCACGGTGGCCGTGGGCGAAGAGGCGGCCCGCCAGGAGCTTTTGAAAGGTGCGCCGGGGGCCAAGGCCACCACCCTGGCCGGATCCGTGCGCAAGGCCCTGACGGCCATGGACGCGAAGCGCATCGTCCTGGGCTCTCCCTATCTGCCGGAGTTGAACGAGGCCGTGGCGCGCTATCTGAAGGCTGCAGGCTTCGAAGTGGTGGCCGCGCGCGGCATGGGACTCAGCTACGACACCGAGATGATCCGGGTGGCCCCGGACTATCTGGTCGAGTTCGCCTGCGCCCTGGACCAGCCGGAGGCCGACGCGCTGCTACTCAGCTGTGGCGCGCTGCGCAGCATCGAGGTGGTGGAGGAGATTGAGCGGAAGATCGGCAAGCCGGTGATCTGCTCGAACCAGGCCATGCTCTGGGACTGCCTGCGGCTGGCGGGCGCCGAGGACCGCCTGGAAGGGCTGGGCCGTTTGCTGCGGGAGCACTAGGCCCATGAACCACCAAACCAACCCGCAGCCGCCTGAGCCACTGCGAAGCGAAACGCGCCTCTACGAAGTTCTGAGGGAGCGCATCTGCACGGCCCTCTATCCCTTCGGCGCGATCCTGCGCGAAACCGAACTGGCCGAGGAGTTCGGGGTCAGCCGCACGCCGGTGCGCGAAACGCTACAGCGGCTGGCGAACCATGGGCTTGTGGAGACACGCCGGGGCGTCGGCACCATCGTGACGGCAGGCGACCCCTCTACCTTGGCGGCCATCTATGCCATGCGCATCGAGGTCGCCGGCATGATCGGCCGATTGGCCACCCGCCCCTGTCCGCCTGAGAGCGCTGCGGGCATGGCCGCGCTTCATGAGGAGCTCTCCAGCCTCACCGTCCCCTGCGACGCCATGACTTTCTGGCGCTGCAACGAACGGCGTCACGGTATCATCAACGCCTTGATCGAGAACCCGGAACTGCGCCAGCTCCACGATCTCTACTATTACAAGGTCGCGCCCTTCTGGTTCCCCTACTTCCAGGAAAATCCGGAAAGGGAGCTGGCGTTGCTTCTGCGCGAGCTGGAGGAGACGGCCTTCTGGATGGCGACCGGCGACATGGTCGCGGTCGCCAACATGCAGCAGAACCACACCTCCATGGGCGCGAGACGCGCCGAGAGCTCGACCAGGCCCGGTTAAGGTTACGCAAGCGGATCGGCGTCGAGCCGCACAACCCAATCTTCGAGCCCCCTGCCCGCCGCCGGATAGCGGGTCAGGACCTGAGGGTCGTGTCCCGGAATCACATGCGCGTGGCTTTCGGCCAAGGCGTCGAGCTTTCGGTAGCCTTCCAGCATGTCGCCCAGGTTGTAGACGATCGGAAAGGGCCGCGCCTGATCCATGTTCGCATAGAAGTGGGAGGCGTCGGAGGCGAGCACCAGCCAGCCGCGGCGCGTGCGCACCCGGACCACCTGAAGTCCGTCGGTGTGCCCGCCGATCCAATGAACCGATAGGCCGGGGGCGATCTCGGATGCGCCGTCGTGGAAGCGCACCCTGCCCTCGAAGACCCGGCGCACCATCGCTGCGACGTCCTCCGCCTCGAAAGCGTGATTGAGGGCACCGTGGCACATGCAGCGGCCCGTGCAGTAGTGCATCTCTCGCTCCTGCAGGTGATAGCGCGCCTCGGGAAAGAGGGTGTGGTTGCCCGCGTGATCGTAGTGCATGTGGGTGATGATCACGTCCTCGACCCTCTCCGGCGCCAGGCCGATGGCCTTCAAGCCCTCCGCGGGCGGTCTCGTGGTCTTGCGCCCACGCGCGCGCCCGGTCACCTCGTCGAAACCGCAGTCCACGACGAAGCTCCTGTCCTCTCCGACGATGGCCCAGAGGAAGTAGTCGAGCGGCATGTTGTGGTCGTCGCCCCGCCCGTCGAGAAAGTTCTCGCGCGCCGGGCGGTCGTGGTGGCCGTACTTGATGGCGTAGACCTCGTAGGTCTCCTCACTCATTGCTTACTCCCCTTTCCTGGCGGCGATCGCCTTGAAGATCTCCGTGTGATCGGCCTCTGGTCCGAGTTCGGCCAAGGCCTCCCTCCAAAGCGCATTGCTCTGCCGCAGGTTCGGTGTGTCGAGGCCCAGGCTCTCGGCCAGAGCGGCGGCGATTCCGATGTCCTTCGACATCAGAGCGAGCGCGAAACCGGAATCGTAACGTCCCGACAGGATGAAGGGCTTGGCTTTGACCTCGCTGGAGTTGTTGCGCCCCGTCGAGGCGTTGAGGATGTCCACCATCGCCTCTCCGTCGATCCCGAAGCGCTCGCCGACCACAAGGGCCTCGCAGAGCGCCGTCAGGCCCGCGGCTGAAACAAAGTTGTTGAGCGCCTTCATGGCGTGCCCGGCGCCGATGGGCCCGGCCCTGAAAATCTTTGCTCCCATGCAGGAGAGGATGGGCGTGACACGCTCGATATCCGCGGGCTCCCCTCCGGCCATGATCGCCAGCGTCCCGTCCACCGCCTTCTTCACGCCGCCGGAAACTGGAGCATCGACCAGAGGGACCCCGAGAGCGGAAAGATCGCGCTGCAGCTGCTGTGTTCCCTCGGGCGCGGAAGAGCTCATGTCGATGACGCAGGCGCCCTCGCCCAAGAAAGGCGCCAGGCCGCGCTCGCCGAGCAGGACCTTCCGGACGGTTCCACCGTCCGGGAGCATGGTAATCACGACCACAGCTTTCTGCGCGGCCGCTTGGGCCGGGTCCCCCCTCTTGCCGCCCAGGGCCTCGAAGGCCTCCATTGCGCCAGAAGAGCTGTCCGAACCCGTCACGGCGTACCCGCCCTCAAGCAAGCGCCGCGCCATGGGCAAGCCCATCTTCCCCAGTCCGATGAACAGAATCTCCGGCTTATCGCCAAGCGCCAGGGCAGCCCCCTCCTCGCAGTTCGACGACAGGATAGAGGAGTGGAGGATTGACCGACAGCCTCACGTGCGTGACGTCGCCCCCCGGCATTCTGGTGCAGGGGGGAGTCAGAACGCCCCCGGCCAGGGGCTCGGGGGCGTTCTGACGTGTTTGGTTGCGGGGGTAGGATTTGAACCTACGACCTTCAGGTTATGAGCCTGACGAGCTACCGGACTGCTCCACCCCGCGTTAGGAGGGTGTTTTTGTGTTTTGCCGGATTTTTGTTTGTGGTTGGCGTCTTGAATAGGTTGCTTTTGTGTTTTGATCTCTTTGGGATTTGATCAGTGGTCTTGGAAGGCTTG
>JARRJC010000024.1:0-27500 GCA_037379885.1 Limibacillus sp. | reverse complement strand
GGTGAACCAGGGCGAGACCGGATCACTGGACATATCAGCCTGCGCCTTCGCCTCCAGCCGCCGCTGGTGCAGCTCGAACACGGCCAGCGCGGCCAGCTCTCTGGGTCCAAGCGGCGCGGCAGGGGGAATGAGGCGCTCCGCCTCCCGGGCGATGAAGCCGGTATCAACGCCGCCCGCCTCGAAGCCCTCGTGGCGCAGCACGCGGCCCAGGAAGTCGAGGTTCGTGGTGACGCCTGAGAGGCGCAGCTCATCGAGCCCGCCCCGCAGCCTGCGGAGCGCCGAGGCCCGGTCCGGCCCCCAGGCGATAATCTTGGCAATCATCGGATCGTAGAACGGCGTGACCGAATCCCCCTCGGTGACCCCTGCATCGATGCGGAGCCCTCCGCCTGCATCGGGATAGCGCAACCGGGTAAGCTTGCCGGTCGCGGGCAAGAAGTCGCGCGCCGGGTCTTCGGCGTAGAGTCTGGCCTCGAAGGCGTGCCCCGCAAGCGGCACTTGATCCTGAGCCAAGGGCAGGGCCTCCCCCGCCGCCACCGACAGCTGCCAGGCGACCAGGTCCTGGCCCGTGATCGCCTCGGTCACGGGGTGCTCGACCTGCAGGCGGGTGTTCATCTCCATGAAGAAGAACTCCCCCTCCTCCGCGATGAACTCGACGGTCCCGGCGCCGCGATAGCCGATGGCCTTGGCGGCGGCGACCGCCGCCTCGCCCATCTCCCTGCGCTGAGCAGGATCGAGACCCGGGGCAGGCGCCTCCTCCAGAACCTTCTGGTGCCGCCGCTGCAGGGAACAGTCGCGCTCGTGAAGATGCAGGGCGTTGCCGTGCCCATCCGCGAAGACCTGCACTTCGATATGCCGGGGTTGCTTCAGATAGCGTTCGATCAGAACCCGTTCGTCGCCAAAGGCCGATGCCGCTTCGCGCTTCGCGCCGGCAAGTGCCTCGGCGAAGTCCTCCGCCCGCTCGACGGCGCGCATCCCCTTGCCGCCGCCGCCGGCGGAGGCCTTGATCAGGACGGGGTAGCCGATCTCCGCCGCGCGCTCGGACAGGAACGCCGGATCCTGCTCCTCTCCGTGATAGCCCGGCACCAGCGGCACGCCCGCCTTCTCCATGATCGCCTTGGCCTCGCTCTTGGAACCCATGGCCCGGATCGCGGCAGCCGGCGGGCCGACGAAGATCACCCCCGCCTCCTCGCAGGCTTCGGCGAAAGCCGCGTTCTCCGACAGGAAACCGTAGCCCGGGTGGACCGCATCCGCGCCGCTCCTGCGCGCCACGTCGAGGATGACCTCCCCCCTGAGATAGCTCTCCGCGGCAGCGGCGGGCCCGATGTTATAGGCCTCATCCGCCTCGCGGACATGCAGCGCCCCAGCATCGGCATCGGAGTAGACCGCAATGCTGCGGATTCCCAAGGACCGTGCCGTTCGGATCACCCGGCAGGCGATCTCGCCACGGTTGGCGATCAAAAGGCGGTCTATCCGGCGGGTCTTCATCGTGGGTCTCCATGACGGCGTTGGGCGCGCTCCCGGCCATAGGAGATGAACTCGGCGAAGCCAAAGAGCATCAAGAGGACACCGCTTACGATCTGGATGGTAACCAAGACCTGAAGCAAGGGCGAATTTGGAACGATGTCGCCGTAGCCGACCGTGCTGAGCGTGATCATCGAGAAATAAAGACTGTCGCCGAATGAGATGGTCGCAGCCTCGCCAGCGATCAGGAAGTTTTGTGGAGAGACCAAGTCCAGGATCCGGTAAAGACAAGCGAACACGATCACGATCAGCGTGTAGAAGATCAGGAAGGAGACGGCCGGCACCAAGAGCACCTTCATCCGCTGGAAAAACCACTCGAACAGAAGGCTCGTCTGGAGCAGGAAGCTACAGACCTCGACGCTGACCAGAAGCACGATTGCGGCGATCGCCCCCATCATCGCCAGGAAGACGACCGTTTCCCCCGCCGCGCCGAAACCCAGTCCCTCCACGAAGAAACTGAGCGCACCGATAGCCGCGATGGGCAGCAACCACCCCGTCAGCTTTGCCCAGTGATGCGGCTCCGTGGGCTCCTCCGCGGCGATCAAGCGGTTGATGGTCTCACGTTTCAACCAGGAGCCGCCGACGAAGGTGACGACCGGTATCGCAAAGCCGAGCAGTACCGCCCAGCGCTCGACCAGCGGGAAGTTGGACTCGACGAAGAAGGTGTAGAAGCTCGCGTAGATGGCAAGGAAGTTGGTGACGCCGATGGCGAAGAGGTGACGCTTGGGAAAGAGGCTGTAGAGCCCGGCCAAGGTCGCCAATATCACCACGGCCATGACAAGACCGAAGGGATCCGAGCCGCCCTTGCTGGTCGCCGCCGCGATCAGCAGGAACAGCGCCACGGTGAAGGCGAAGCTCAAGATCCAGCCGCGTTCCTTTTCTGCCATCTCCGGTCCTTTGTTCCGGCTGCTCGCCGGGCGTTAGTCTTCCGTCCAGCCGGGCTTGCGCTTTTCAAAGAAGGCCGCCATGCCCTCCTGCCCTTCCGCACCGGCGCGCAGCCGCGCAATCCGCCGGGCCGTCTCCTCCGAGAGCTCGGGGCCCGGCTGACGGCCCGCCACGCTGGCGATCAAATCCTTGGTTTCCGCCTGTGCCTCGGGCCCGCCTTCGAGAAGGCGCTCGACGACCTCGTCGCCGCGCGTTTGCAAAAGCGCGTCGGGAACCACCTCGTGCACCAGGCCCAGCGCCTCGGCTTCATCGGCGGAGAAGCGCTCCGCCGTCAGAAAGAAGCGCCGCGCGGCGCGGGCGCCGATGGCCGCGACAACGTAGGGGGAAATCACCGAAGGGCTCAGGCCCAGCCGGACTTCGGACAGACAGAAGAAGGCGGAACTGGCGGCTATCGCTATATCGCAGCAGGCCACGAGACCGACGCCGCCGCCGATCGCCGGCCCCTGGACCAGCGCCAGCGTCGGCTTCTTCAGGCCGTTGAGCGTCGCCATCAGGGCCGCCAACTGCCGGGCATCGGCGAGGTTCTGCTCCTCGCCATACTGGGCCATGGAACGCATCCAGTTGAGATCAGCGCCCGCTGAGAAGGATTGCCCCTCCGCCGCCAGCACGACGACCCGCACCCTGGGGTCGCTTTCAAGGCCGCGCAGCATCTGCGTCAACTCGACGATCAGCTTGTCGTTGAAGGCGTTGTGCTTGTCCGCCCGTGTTAGAGTGAGACGGGCGACGCCACGCGCGCCGATCTCCTCCATGAAGAGAGGCCGTTCCATCCCTGTCGCCCTCTACATGCGGAAGAGACCGAAGCGGGTCTCCTCCTCGGGCGCATTGAGCGCGGCGGAGATGCCCAGGCCCAGCGCCATGCGCGTATCCAAAGGGTCCAGGATGCCGTCGTCCCACAGCCGAGCCGAAGCGTAATAGGGGTGCCCCTGCTCCTCGTACTGCGCGCGGATCGGGGCCTTGAAGGCTTCCTCCTCCTCCGCGGGCCACTCCCCGCCCTTGGCTTCCAGCGCATCGCGTCGGATCGTGGCCAAGACATTGGCCGCCTGCTCGCCGCCCATGACCGAGATGCGGGCATTCGGCCAGGTCCAGAGCAGGCGCGGTGAATAGGCGCGGCCGCACATGCCGTAGTTGCCCGCACCGAAGCTGCCGCCCAGGATCAGCGTGAACTTGGGCACGCGCGCCGTCGCGACGGCGGTCACCAGCTTCGCGCCGTCCTTGGCGATGCCGCCTGCCTCATACTTTCGTCCGACCATGAAGCCGGAGATGTTCTGCAAGAACACGAGCGGAATGTTTCGCTGGCAGCAGAGTTCGATGAAGTGCGCGCCCTTCTGGGCCGATTCCGAGAACAGGATGCCGTTGTTCGCGATGATACCGACCGGGTAGCCGTGCAGGTGCGCAAAGCCGGTGATCAGGGTGTTGCCGTACTGGGCCTTGAACTCGTCGAACTCCGAGCCGTCGACGAGACGGGCAAGGACCTCCTTTACATCATAGGGCTTTCGCAAGTCGCTCGGCACCACGCCGTAGAGCTCCTCGGGGTCATAGAGCGGGTCCTTCGGCTCGCGCAGTTCCAGGCCGTGCCGCTTGGGGCGGTTGAGGTTACCGACGATGCGGCGGGCGATGGCCAGTGCGTGATGATCGTCGCGCGCAAGGTGGTCGGCGACACCGCTGATCTTGGTGTGGACTTCCGCCCCGCCCAAATCCTCCGCGCTCACGACCTCGCCCGTCGCCGCCTTCACCAGCGGCGGGCCCGCCAGGAAGATCGTGCCCTGATTCTGGACGATCACCGTCTCGTCGGACATGGCAGGAACGTAGGCGCCGCCGGCGGTGCAGGACCCCATGACCAGGGCGATCTGCGGAATCTTCTTCGCCGACATGTTCGCCTGATTGAAGAAGATGCGCCCGAAGTGATCGCGATCGGGGAAGACCTCGTCCTGGTTGGGCAGGTTCGCCCCGCCGGAATCGACAAGATAGATGCAGGGCAGATAGTTCTGCTCGGCCACTTCCTGGGCGCGCAGATGCTTCTTCACGGTCATGGGGAAGTAGGTGCCGCCCTTCACCGTGGCGTCGTTGGCGATGATCATGCACTCCCGGCCGGACACCCGGCCGATGCCGGTGATGATCCCGGCTGCCGGCACCTGATCATCATAGAGGCCATGACCGGCGAGCTGCGACAGCTCCAGGAAGGGCGCGCCGACGTCCAACAGCTCCCGGATGCGCTCGCGCGGCAGCAGCTTGCCCCGCGCGAGATGCTTTTCGCGCGGCCCCGCCCCGCCGCCTTCCTTTATCGCGGCGACCTTCTCCCGCAGGTCCTCGACCAGTCCGCGCATGGCGGCCTGGTTCGCCTTGAACTCCTCCGAGCGGGTTGAGATGGCGGACTTCAGTTGAGACATGGACGGGATTCTTCCTTGCCGTGGCTTCGCCTCTTCAGGGGCTCCTAAACATTCGACAGCCTCAGGGCCGGGGCAAGCAAAAAGCGGGCGGCGGCGCTCACCAGCCCCCGCGCTCCAGCCACTCCCGGATGTCGCCGAGCCGGTCGTAACCCCAGAAGGGCTCGCCGTCGATGATGATGAAAGGGGAGCCGAAGATGCCGCGCTCCAAGGTGGCGTCGACCTCGGCACGCAACCGGTCCTTTACTTCAGGGCTGCCCATCCGCGCCGACAGTGTCGCCGGGTCGTGCCCGAGTCCCTCGGCCACCGCCAGCACCTCCTCGGGCTTGGTAATGGACTGCCCCTCGATGAAGGCGCGCTCGTAGAGCGCCCGCGCAAGCTTCTTAGCCGCCGCCGGGTCTTCGTCGGTCACGGCGTAGAAGGCGCGCGCTGCGGCAACGGAGATAAAGGGAAACTGCTCGGGGATCTTCCCCTCGATGCCTTCATGACGGCAGTGCCGCATGACATCGCGGTAGGCATAGTCGCCCTTCAGGGGAATGGTCAGCAGCGGGGCCACCTGGGTCTGTTTCATGGCGACCCCCATAAGGTAGGGCTTCCAGACCACCTCCCGCCCGAACTCAGCGGCCAAGGCATCGATCTTGCGCGCGGCGAGAAAGCCGTAGGGGCTCGAAAAATCAAAGAAAAACTCGATTGGCTCTTGGCTCATGTGTAAGGCCCTTCGGTTCTAGGACGCCGCGATCTGACGTCCGATTATGAGGCGCTGGATATCGCTCGTCCCCTCGTAGATCTGGCAGACCCGGACGTCGCGGTAGATGCGCTCGACCGGATAGTCCTCCAGATAACCATAGCCGCCGTGGATCTGGATCGCCGCCGAACAGACCCGCTCGGCCATCTCGCTGGCGTAGAGCTTTGCCATCGCCGCTTCCTTCAAGCAGGGCTGGCCGGCGTCCTTCAGGCGCGCGGCTTCCAACACCATCAGTTCGGCGGCGTGAAGCTCGGTCGCCATGTCCGCCAGACGGAACGCGACGGCCTGATGCTCGATGATCGCCTTGCCCATGGTCTGGCGATCCTTGGCGTAGGCCAGGGCCACCTCGTAGGCCGAGCGCGCCATGCCGACCGATTGAGCGGCGATGCCGATGCGCCCGCCCTCGAGGTTCGAAAGAGCGATGCGGTATCCCTCGCCCTCCTGCCCCAGCAACAGGTCAGGGGTCAGCTCAAGGTCCTCGAAGAGAATCTGACAGGTCTCCGAAGCGCGCTGGCCCAGCTTGCCCTCGACGCGCCCAACCTTGTATCCGGGCAGGTCGGTCGGAACGATGAAGGCCGAGATGCCCTTCTTACCCTTGTCCGGGTCGGTCACGGCGAAGACGATGGCGACGTCGGCCTTCGAACCTGAAGTGATGAACTGCTTGCTGCCGTTCAGCAGGTAGTGGTTGCCGCGCTTCTCGGCCTTGGTCTTGATCGCAGAGGCGTCGGAGCCCGCCTGCGGCTCGGTCAGCAAGAAGGCGCCCAGCTTCTCGCCGCGCGCCATGGGCTTCAGGAAGCGCTCCTTCTGCTCCTCGCTGCCGAAACCCAGCACCGGCTGACAGCCGACCGAGTTGTGCACCGCCATGATGGTGGAAACCGAACCGTCCCCCGCAGCCACCTCGATGAGCGCCAGAGCGTAGGAAAGGTTGTCGGTCCCAGCGCCGCCCCACTCCTCGGGTACCGTCATCCCCATGAAGCCGAGCTCGCCCAGCGCGGAGATGGCTTCTTGAGGGAAACGGTGCTCCCGGTCGTTCTCCGCCGCCTGAGGCCAGAGCTGTTCCTGCGCGAACTGGCGCGCGGTATCGCGGATCAGGGTCTGTTCTTCGGTGAGATGCATGCTCTTGCCCCGTCCCGCTCTACCAGGGAAGTTCCTTGCCGTCGTATCCGAAGAACCGCCCTGTCATCTCCGGCGTCAAACCGGCGATCACCTTTCGTAGGCCGCTCGCGGACACTTCCGGAGTGATGCTGGCGCTCTCTCCCCCCATATCGGTCTGGACCCAGCCCGGGTGGACCGAGACCACCGTGATGCCCTTCTCGGCCAAATCGACCGCAAGGTTCTTGGTCACCATGTTCAATGCGGCCTTGGAGGTCCGGTAAGGATAGGAGCCGCCCCCTTCGTTGGAGGCGATGGAGCCGAGCCGGCTGGAGAGGTTGACGATCACCGGCGCCTCGGCCTGCTCCAATTGGGGCAGGAACTTCTCGACCACCCGCATCGGGCCCAGCAGATTGATCTCCAGAACTTCCTTCCAGGCGTCGTAGTCCTGCTTTTCCAGGCCGCTGCGCGGTCCGTAGATCCCGGCATTGTTGATCAGAAGGTCGATCGGCTCTTCGCGCAACTCGCGGGTGGTGTTCGCGCATTGCAGGGCGTCGGTGACGTCGAGGCGATGGACCTGCACCCCCTCCAGCGCCTTCAGTTCCTTCGCCTTGTCGGGATGACGGCAGCAGGCATGAACCCGCCAGCCGTCGGCGAGATACTGCTTGGTGAATTCCAGGCCAAGGCCGCGGTTAGCTCCTGTGATCAGAAGCGTGGGCATGGCGATCTCCTGTCGGTTTCAAACCTGTAGAGTTTACTGTGCGGCGCGCTGATAGGCATCGGCCTCAATCTTCGAGGCCTTCAGCCAGCGGGTGATGAGCGCCTCCAGCCAATCGCCGAGAGGGGCGTTGTGACGCGCGGCGTCTTTTCTCTGGCGGGCAGGCCCGTGCGCGCCCGGCTTGCTCAGCATGTGGCCGGCCTCGTCGATCCAGGATTCCATCTGATCCAGCGTTACTTCCGGGTGGAATTGCAGGCCGTAGATCTTCTCGTTCAGCCGGAAAGCCTGATTGGGGAACACATCTCCGCTCAAGAGCAACTCCCCACGCGCGGGCATCTCGAAGCCCTCGACATGCCAGTGATAGACCAGCAGGTCCTCGGGCATGAAGACCTCCTCGCCGCAGTTCCTGACCGGGACGAAGCCGATTTCGTGCAGTCCGTCGCGATGCGGCGCCACTGCGGCGCCGCAGGCGCGAGCCAGCAGCTGAGCGCCAAGGCAAAAGCCGAGGTAGGGCTTCTCGCTTTCGATCCAGCGGCGGATCCACTCGATCTCCTCGGGGATGTAGGCACGCTCTGGCCCGCCGTCGTTCGCGCTCTGGGAGCCGCCATAGACCACCACGGCATCATAGCTGTCGTCCGTGGGATCGGGCAGGGAATCGCCCAGCGCCGGCGAACACCACTGTATCTCCAGCCCGCGCGCCTGAAGCATCTTGTGAGCGCGGTCGCGCCGCTCTCCGGGCATATGGTTTAACAGTAGAATCTTGCCGCTCAAGGCGACCTCCTCTCCTCAGGCTCGCGACCGCGCGAAGGCGGCCATGTGAAAAGCCATATGGCTTGGCTCATAGATATAACGCTCTCCCAGGGGACATGCACCCCGCGCAAGGCATCCGCCCTCAAGACAGCCCCGTCCCCCCGGCTTTGCGATGTGCGAGGCACAGGCTCCGACATCGTAGCCTTCGCGGGTGAAAGCGCCCACCGGGCAGGCCGAAAGGCAGGGTTTGCCCGCGCAGGAGAGACAAGGACTCTGCGATGCGGACTCCTCGGTCTGGATATCAAGCGGCTCCGGCAGCAGAAGCGCCGCGCGATAGGCATGCCAGAGCCCATAGGCAGGATGCACCAGCAAGCCGAGAGGCGAAGGAAACACCGTCTCGGCCCTCTGCGCCCAGCGCTGGAACGGAAAGTAGGGTGGCCCCGAGAAGGGAAAGAGCGCCATCGCGCCAAAATCCGCAGCCAACGCCTCGACGACGCGGCGCGTCCAACGGTCCAGGGGGGCGGAAAGACCGTCCCGCCGCTCGGGACTATCCTCGAAGTATTTCCAGAGGTCCGACCCGACATTCCCGACCAGAAGCAGGAAGCGCGCGGGCGACCCATCCGACAAATCGGGCAAGGCATCTTCGGGACCGGGGCGGAAACCGCCTCGGACGATCAAGCCATGACGGGCCAAAGCTTGTTCGAGCACGCTCAGCATCGCCAGACAGCTACAGGAGAGCGCGGGCGCGGTAAAGCGCTTGACTGCATAGCCCAAGATGAAGGCGCCGGCTGCGGGCAAGCGGAACGGTCTTGCCAGCCGCCTATTCCCAAGGCGACACTCGCGGTCGCTTTATCCAAAAAGCGACGGCCATTTCTAATAATTTAGATTAGGAAAGAGTCTTATATTAATGAAAATAAAAAGATTTGGATTCCTTCTAACTCCTGATTTCTCTCAATTGGCTTTTGCATCCGCCCTTGAGCCGCTGCGCGCGGCCAACCGCTTTGCCCCGGTGCCGGTCTACGACTGGACCGTGCTCGCCCCCGAGGCGGGCCCGGTCCCCGCCTCCAGCGGTGTGGTCACCCTGGCCGATCATGCCATGGAGGATTGCGGACGCTTGGACAGCGTGGTGGCGGTCGGCGGGATCGGCACCGAGACCTACAAGGACCCGAGGGTCTTCGCCTGGCTGAGACGGCAGGAGCGCAAGGGCGCGAGCCTGATAGGCATCTCGCTCGGCAGCTTTCTACTGGCGCGCACCGGCCTGCTGGACGGTTACCGCTGCACCCTGCATTGGCAGTACATCGAAGGCTTCAGGGAGGAGTTTCCCGAGATCGACGTCACAGAAGAGATCTACGAGATCGACCGCAACCGGATGACCTGCTCCGGCGGCACAGCCGCGCTCGACCTCATGCTGTCCCTGATCACGCTGGATTGCGGGCGCGAACTGGCGACCAAGGTGGCCGAGAACTTCATCCACGAACGAATCCGTGACCGGCACGATCCTCAGCGCATGGACCTGCGCACGCGCCTCAACATCACCCACCCCAAGCTGCTCTTCGTCATTCAGTTGATGGAGGAGCACCTGGAGGACCCGCTGCCCCGCTCGGTCCTGGCCCGGCACGCCGGTCTCTCCACGCGCCAGCTCGAACGTTTGTTCCGCAAGTACCTTCAGCGCACGCCGACCCGCTACTACCTGGAAATGCGGCTCGAGAAGGCCCGGAAACTCCTGAACCAGACCTCCCTTTCAATCCTGGATATCGCCATGGCGAGCGGCTTCGTCTCGGCGTCCCACTTCTCCAAATGCTACCGCGAGCAGTTCCACCGCACGCCGCGCGAGGAGCGCATGGCCTCCGCCGGCCTCTCGGGTTCCCCGGCTTGAGGGCGCATCGAAGCGCATTCCCGGCGGGTCGCAATTCCGCTATGATTTGTCGCGCGCGGCGCAGCTTGGCGAGGTCAGGAAAGCGTAGGTATTTAGGGATGTTGGAGGCCTTTCGCAGGCCTTTATTGCTACATGGGGTCATAACCGATGGCTGACGACGACGATCTCGATCTCCGCTCCTTGCCCGACGACGAGTTGGTGCAGCAGATGCAGGACGACCTTTACGACGGCCTCAAAGAGGAAGTCTCAGAGGGCGTAAACATCCTTTTGGAGCGCGGATGGGCGCCTTACCGCATTCTGACCGAAGCGCTGGTCGAAGGCATGCGCATCGTCGGCATCGACTTCCGCGACGGCATCCTCTTCGTGCCGGAAGTGCTGCTCGCCGCCAACTCCATGAAGGGCGGCATGGTCATCCTGCGTCCCCTGCTGGCCGAGACCGGCGCCAAGCAGGTCGGCAAAATGGTGATCGGCACCGTCAAGGGTGACATCCACGACATCGGCAAGAACCTCGTCTCCATGATGATGGAGGGCGCCGGTTTCGAGGTCATCGACCTCGGCATCAACAATCCGGTCGAGAAGTACCTTGAGGCGCTGGATGAGCATAAGCCCGACATCCTTGGCATGTCGGCCCTGCTGACCACCACCATGCCCTACATGAAGGTCGTGATCGACGCCATGAAGGAGAACGGCCTGCGCGACGACTACATCGTGCTGGTCGGCGGCGCGCCGCTGAACGAAGCCTTCGCCGAGGCCGTGGGCGCCGACGCCTACTGCCGCGACGCGGCCGTTGCGGTGGAGACCGCCAAGGAATTGGTCAAGCGGAAGGACAACCAGGCGGCCTGATCCCGGTCGCCGGCCCTTGCTTGTCGGCCGGATCCGTCCTTAGACACAATGGAGACGTCTGCCATGACCGCGCAGACGCAAGACCAGAGCCTGCCCGCGAAGACGCTGCTGATCGCCTGTGGTGCGCTCGCGCGCGAAACGCTGGAAGTGCTGAGCCAGCCGGGCTTGGAGGGCATCACACTCACCTGCCTGCCGGCCATCTGGCACAACCGCCCGGAAAAGATACCCGGCGGCGTTCTTGCTAAAATCCACGCCGCACGTGCGCAAGGGATCGAACGAATCTTCGTGCTCTATGGCGACTGCGGGACCGGCGGGGAGCTCGACCGCATCCTGGCGGAAGAAGGTGTGGAGCGGATCGAAGGGCCCCACTGCTACTCCTTCTTCGCAGGGGGCGAGGCCTTCGAACGGCTTGCCGAGCAGGAGGTCGGCACCTTCTATCTAACCGACTATCTGGTGCGCCACTTCGACCGCCTGATGTGGCAGGGCCTTGGGTTGGACCGGCACCCCGACCTCTTGCCGATCTATTTCGGCAACTACCGCCGCCTGGTCTATCTGGCGCAGATCGACGACCCGGCGCTGGATGCGAAAGCGGAAGAAGCGGCCCAGCGGCTGGGTCTCGACTACGAGCGGGTCTCTACGGGCATGGGCGAACTGGCGGACTTCGTAAAGGCCGCCGCAAGAAAGGACTGAGGGGCAGTAAGCAGAGAATGGCGCAGCTCACCATCGTTTACTGGCGGGACATCCCCGCCCAGGTCATCGTCAAGGCCGGACGCAAGGCGGCGAAACGCCAGCTCCCGGAGCGCTTCGAGCAAGCCATCGACCGCGCGGCGATGCGCGCCAACATGCGCGATACGGACTCCTACTTGAGCGAATGGCGCCGCGGCGAGCCGATCGACTGCGGCGACGACCTCGAAGCCGAGGCGGAAGCCTGGGCCGCCAAGCTGGAGCAGGACTATGACAAGGAAGCCGTCCGCAAGCTCGTCGAGCAGGGCGGCTACGCGGAGCCGAGGGGCTGAGCCCCACCACCACGTCCAACCATTATTGAGCGAGGCCAGAAGATCATGTCCGCCACCACCGCAAACAGCGCCGAAAAGCAGATCCTCGACTTTTTGGAGGGCTGGACCATCGAGACCACGCCTGGCTCCGCTGCGAAGACGCCGGACTACCGCGACCACCTGAAAGAGGGCACGAAGGTGGCTGTCACCTTCCTGCCGGGCTCCGACTTCGCCGAGACCGTCGCGACCTCCAAGAAGCTGAAGAACGAAGGCATGATCCCCATGCCGCACTTCGCGGCGCGCTCGATTCCCAACAAGGACGCGCTGGGCGACTACCTGAAGCGCCTGCAAGACGAAGTCGGCATCTCCGACGTCGTGGCGCTTGCCGGCGCCGTTGAGAAGCCGCTGGGTCCCTACGACAGCTCCATGTCGATGCTGGAGACCGGCGTCTTCGAGGAGAACGGCATCGAGTCCATCGGCATCGCCGGCCACCCCGAAGGCAGCCCCGAGATCTCCGATGCCGAACTGCACCGCGCGCTGACCTGGAAGAACGACTACGCCAAGCAGTCCTCGGCCAAACTCTACATCGTCACGCAGTTCTGCTTCGAGGCGCAGCCGATCCTGACCTGGGAGAAGAAGATCCGCGATGGCGGAAACGCGCTGCCGATCCACATCGGCATACCCGGTCTTGCGACCATCAAGACGCTCTTGAACCATGCGCGGGCCTGCGGCATCGGCCCCTCCATGAACTTCCTGGTGCGTCAGGCGCGCAACGTGGCCAAGCTCATGACCGTGAACGCCCCGGACAAGCTGGTGCTGGATCTGGCCGCCAACTCTGCCAAGGACCCGAACTGCCTCATCAAGAAGGTGCACATGTACCCTCTGGGCGGCATGAAGAAGTCGGCGGCCTGGCTCTATGCGGTGCAGGAAGGCGACTTCAAGCTGAAGTCGGGCGACAAGGGATTCACGGTCAACCGGGATATCTCCTGAGCCTCAGGCCCGCAATTCGCGTTTTGGCTATTGCAGGTCGCACCGATAGCAGCCGCAGCCGACGGAAAAGCTTGGAATGCGCCGCACGATTGAAGGTCCCGCAGGGGATCGAAGCTGAATGAAATAAGCCAGGAGAGACAGGACCATGGTCCATACCGTCGTCAGTTCCGCCAAAAAGACCGTCATCCTTGGTGATGACAAACCCTTCTGCATCATTGGCGAGCGCATCAATCCCACCGGACGCAAGAAGCTGGCGGCCGAGATGGCGGCGGGCGACTTCTCGACCGTGGAGCAGGACACGATCGCCCAGGTCGAGGCCGGCGCGCACATGCTGGACGTGAACGCGGGCATTCCGCTGGCCGACGAGCCTGCGATCCTGGCCGAGACCATCAAGCTGGTGCAGTCGCTGACCGACATCCCGCTTTCGATCGACTCGTCCATCGTGGAAGCCTTGGCGCGCGGCCTTGAGGTCTATGAGGGCAAGGCCCTGGTCAACTCCGTGACCGGCGAGGAAGAGCGCCTGGAAGTGGTGCTGCCGCTGATCAAGAAGTACGACGCCGCCGTGGTCGCCATCTCCAACGACGAGACCGGCATCTCCGAAGACCCGGAAGAGCGCTTCCGAGTCGCAAAGAAGATCGTCCAGCACGCACAGGACTACGGCATCAAGCCGGAAGACGTGGTGATCGATCCCCTGGTGATGCCGATCGGCGCCCTGGGCGGCGCGGGCCGTCAGGTCTTCGACATCTGCCATCGAATCCAGAAGGAACTTGGCTGCAACACGACCTGCGGCGCGTCCAACATCTCCTTCGGCCTGCCCAACCGCCACACCATGAACGGGGTCTTCCTCGCCATGGCCGCCGGCTTCGGGCTGACCTCGGCGATCATGAACCCCTTGCACGAAGAAGAAATGGGGGCCATCAAGGCATCCGACGTTCTGCTCGCCAAGGACGCCAACTGCGCAAGCTGGATTCGCAAGTACCGCGAGCCCGCTGCGGAGCCGGTTCCGGGCAGCGGTGTTGAGCCGCGTCGCGAACGTCGCCGCCGCCGCGCCTGATCGCCTCGGGCCGCGCGAGCGGTCCGGACAGGGAATTCGGTAGCGACAAGGCGATTTGAGGAGAACCCATGGCTGAAGACGCCCTGGTCGTCTTTATCCCCTCCGGACGGCGCGGCCGCTTTCCGGTCGGCACCCCTGTCCTGAAAGCAGCGCGTGCGCTGGGCGTGGACGTGGATTCGGTCTGCGGAGGGCGCGGCATCTGCGGGCGCTGCCAGGTGGTGCAGTCCCTGGGCTCCTTCTCCAAGCACGGCATCGAGAGCCTGGAAGGCAACCTGACCGCGTTCAACGAGGTCGAGACCCGCTATAAATCCAAGAAGGGGATGAAGGAAAACCGCCGGCTTTCCTGCCAGGCGGTGATCCAGGGCGACGCCGTGATCGACGTCCCCGCCGACAGCCAGGTCCACCGTCAGGTGGTGCGCAAGCGCGCCGAGGTCCGCGACATCGAACTGGACCCCGCCATCCGGCTCCACTACGTCGTGGTGGAAGAGCCGGACATGCACCATCCCTCCGGCGATCTTGAGCGGCTCAACAAGGCGCTGCTGGAACAGTGGCAGCTCAGCGACCTGGAAATCGACATCGGCATCCTGCAAAAGCTGCAAACCACCCTGCGCCAAGGCCAGTGGAAGGTCACGGTCGCGGTGCACCGCGCCAAGGTGATCGTTGCGATCTGGCCGGGCTTCAACGACACCGGCTACGGTCTGGCGGTGGATGTCGGCTCCACCACCATCGCCGCGCACCTCTGTAGCCTGCGCAGCGGCGAGGTCCTCGCCTCCTCCGGCATCATGAACCCGCAGATCCGCTTCGGCGAAGACCTGATGAGCCGGGTCTCCTACATCATGATGAACCCCGGCGGAGAGAAGGAACTGACGAAGGCGGTCCGGGACGGGCTGAACGAACTGATCGAGGAGGTCTGCCTCGAAGCGGGCATCAAGGCCGACGAGATCCTGAACGCCACCTTCGTGGGCAATCCGATCATGCACCATCTGCTCCTGGGCATTGATCCCGTGGAGCTCGGCGGCGCGCCCTTCGCGCTGGCCATGAACTCGGGCATCACGCTCTGGGCCAGCGAGATCGGCATCGCTGTCAACGCGGATGCGCGGGTCTACATCCTGCCCTGCATCGCCGGACACGTCGGGGCGGACACAGCCGGCGTGGTGCTGTCCGAGACGCCCTACCTTTCGGAAGACATCGTGCTGATCGTGGATGTCGGCACCAACGCGGAGATCGTGCTTGGCAACAAGGAGCGCCTTCTGGCGGCCTCATCGCCCACCGGTCCCGCCTTCGAAGGCGCGCAGATTTCCTGTGGCCAGAGGGCCGCGCCCGGCGCCATCGAGCGCCTGCGGATCGACCCGGAGACCCTGGAGCCGCGCTACAAGGTGATCGGCTGCGACCTCTGGTCGAACGAGGAAGGTTTCGAAGCCGAGATCGCCAAGACCGGGGTCACCGGCATCTGCGGCTCCGGGATCATCGAAGCGCTGGGCGAGATGGTCTTGAGCGGCGTGCTGGCCAACGACGGCACGATCGACGGCGGCATGGCCGCGATCTCCGATCGCGTGCAGCCCGACGGGCGCACCTTCAGCTACCTGATCCGCGCCGGAGAGCCCGAGATTCGCGTTACCCAGAACGACGTGCGCGCCATCCAGCTCGCAAAGGCCGCCCTCTACGCCGGGGCCAAGCTGCTGATGGAGAAGCTGGGGGTCGAGTCCGTCGACCGCATCGTCCTGGCCGGGGCCTTCGGCAGCCACATCGACGTCAAGTACGCCATGATCCTGGGCATGCTGCCGGACTGCGAGCTGGAGAAGGTGACCTCCGCCGGCAACGCAGCCGGGACGGGTGCGCGCATCGCGCTCCTGAATCAGCGCGCGCGCGACGAGATCGAACAGGTGGTGCGCCGCATCGAGAAGATCGAAACCGCCGTGGAGCCCAAGTTCCAGGAGCACTTCGTCGGCGCCATGGGCCTGCCTCACTCCAGCGATCCCTACCCCAAGCTGGCCGCCGCCGTGCCGCTGCCCACGCCCAAGCGCGCCCAGGCGCCCCTCAACGAGGGCGGCGAGCGCCGCCGCAGACGGCGGGGTTGATCAGCCTGCCCGCTCCCCGCAGGTCTGATCCGACGAAAGTAGCTATTGAACATCCGGTCCGCGGCAATTAGGTAGGTTGTCTCGCGGCGCTCGTGTATTTTCGCAAGAAGCGCCGCCAATCGGAACGACCGGGAAAGAAACGACCGCCTCATGCCCATCAAGATTCCCAACGATCTGCCCGCGCGTCAGATCCTTGAGGCGGAACAGGTTCCGATCATCAAGGAAGCGGACGCCCTGCGTCAGGACATTCGCCCGATGCGCGTGGCCCTGCTCAATCTGATGCCCGACAAGATCCGAACGGAGACACAGCTCGCCCGCGTTCTCGGCGCGACGCCCCTGCAGATTGAGATGACCCTGCTGCGCACCGGCAGCTACACCGGGCGAAACACGCCCATGGAGCATCTGCTCTCCTTCTATCAGACCTGGGAAGAGGTGGCGGACCAGAAGTTCGACGCCCTGATCGTGACCGGCGCCCCGGTCGAACAGATGCCCTTCGAAGAAGTGACCTACTGGTCGGAGCTGAGCGACATTCTCGACTGGGCCGACAGCAACGTGCATTCCAGCTTCTTCATCTGCTGGGGAGCGCAGGCCGCGCTGTTCCACTATCACGGCGTTCCCAAGTACGACCTGGGCAACAAGATGTTCGGCGTCTTCCCCCATGCCGTGGAGGTGAACGCCTCCCCGCTTGTGGCGGGGTTCGACGACGTCTTCCACTGCCCGGTCTCGCGCTATACGGAGAACCGGCGCGCCGACATCGACCAGGTGCCGAGCCTTCAGATCCTGGCGGAATCGCAGGAATCCGGGCTCTGCCTGATTGAGGAGAAAGCCAAACGCCGGGTCTACATCTTCAATCACCTGGAATACGACGGCGATACCCTGCAGCGGGAGTATTACCGCGATCAGGAGGCGGGACTGGGCACCGGCCTGCCGCGCTACTACTTCCGCAACGACGACCCCTCCGCCCAGCCGATTGTGGCCTGGCGCGCCCACCGCAACCTGCTCTATGGCAACTGGATCAACGCGGTCTATCAGACCACGCCCTTCGAGATGGATCGGATCGGCGACACCCGATAAGGCGCGTTTCCTCGGTTTCGCGTCGCTGAATCACCAGAGATGAATCCGGCCCGGCGCGAATAATCCGCATCAAAACAGCCCGACTGCAGCATTTGCGGATTTGAGGACCGGAACCATGAGCGACCCCCTGGATACCACTCCTTCCGAGCCTACCGAGCCCAGTGAAGACGCCGGCCGCAAGGGCCGCGGAGCGCGCGGCGGCGGCCGCGACGCGCGGCGGGCCCTGCGCACCGGCGGCGGGATCAAGCAGCGCCGCTACATCGACAGAAAGATCCCCTACTTCGAGATTCTTTCCGAAGAGGCCCTTCAGATCATCGAGCACAACGCCGACACGATCCTCGAGGAAATCGGCATCGAGTTCCGTGAGGACGAAGAAGCGCTGGCGATCCTGAAGGATGCCGGCTGCGACGTTCAGGGGGACCGCGTCCGCTTTCCCAAGGGCTTCTGCCGCAAGACCATCCAGGAGAACGCGCCCAAGACCTTTACCCAGCACGCCCGCAATCCGGAGCGCACGGTCGAGATCGGCGGCGGCGCCACGGTCTTCGCGCCGGTCTATGGCCCGCCCTTCGTGCACGATCTGGACGGCGAGCGCCGCTACGCCACGATCGAGGATTTCCGCTCGCTGGTGAAGCTCGCCTACATGAGCCCGAACCTGCACCATTCGGGCGGCACGGTCTGCGAGCCGGTCGACATCCCGGTGAACAAGCGTCACCTGGACATGATCTACAGCCACCTCCGCTTTTCGGACAAACCCTTCATGGGATCGGTCACCGCGCCGGAACGCGCCGAGGACTCGATCAACATGGCGAAGATCGTCTTCGGCGATGATTTCGTCGACAACAACACGGTGATGATCAGCCTGATCAACGCCAACTCCCCCATGACCTTCGACGGCACGATGCTGGGCGCGCTCAAGACCTACGCGCGCGGCAATCAGGCCTGCATCGTCACGCCCTTCATCCTGTCCGGCGCGATGGCGCCCTGCACGCCCGCCGGTGTCATGGCCCAGACCCTGGCCGAGGGCATGGCCGGGATCACGCTGGCCCAGTTGGTGCGCCCCGGCGCGCCCTGCGTCTTCGGATCCTTCGCGAGCTCCATCTCCATGCAGTCCGGCGCGCCCACCTTCGGCACGCCTGAGCCCGCCATGGTGCTCTACGGCATGGCGGCCCTGGTGCGCCGTCTCGGCGTGCCTTTCCGTTCCGGCGGCGGGCTCTGCGGCTCCAAGATCCCCGACGCCCAGGCGGCCTACGAGGCGGCCGCCACGCTTCAGCCCACGGTGCTGGGCGGCGTAAACTTCGTGCTGCACGCCGCCGGATGGCTGGAAGGCGGCCTGGTCTCCTCCTTCGAGAAACTGCTGATGGACGCCGACCAGCTCGGCATGCTCCAGGTGATGGCCGAAGGTCCGGACATGAGCGAGAACGGCCAGGCGATGGACGCGATCCGCGAGGTCGGTCCAGGCCAGCACTTCCTCGGCTGCGCCCACACCCAGGCGAACTTTGAGAGCGCCTTCTACCGCTCCAGCATCGCCGACAACAACTCCTATGAGCAGTGGCTCTCCGAAGGCAGCAACGACGCCCGCACACGCGCCAACAAGTTGGCCCGCAAGATGCTGGCGGAGTACGAGGCCCCGGCCCTGGATCCCGCCATCGACGAGGCCCTGCAGGCCTACGTCGCGAAGACCAAGGAATCGATGCCTGACGCTTTCACCTGAAGCCACCAGCTGACGGCAGCGAATTCTTCCAAGCAGATCACCCCGGCCCTCGCGCCGGGGTTTTCTTTTGCCTATCCTGCCAAGCCAGAGGGGCAGGAGGGCAAGACAGCAGGTGCTGGTCGAAGCGGCCATCTTCATCAAGAGCATGATCGTCGGTCTTGGGATCGCCGTGCCCGTCGGGCCGGTCGGCGTTCTCTGCGTGCGCCGCTGCCTGACCGGCGGGCCCTTGCTTGGCCTGACATCGGGATTGGGCGCAGCGGCCGCCGACACGGTCTATGGCGCCATTGCCGCCTTTGGCCTGGCCGCCGTCGGCGCCTGGATGGTCGACCACGTCGACTGGTTCCGGATCGGTGGCGGGCTGTTCTTGCTGGTGATGGGGACTGCCAGCCTGATCAACGGTCCGCGCGAAGCTCGAAAATCAAAGGAAACGGGCAGCTTGCTCTGGGCCTTCGCCTCGGCCTTTGGCCTGACGCTCGCCAATCCGGTCACCCTGATCGCTCTCGCTGCGATTTTCGCGGCCCTGGGGCTGGCGGAAAGCATCACCGGCAACGTGACGGCCGGGATCCTGATCGCGGGTGTCTTCGCGGGCGCTTGCCTCTGGTGGCTGGGCCTGTCGCTTACCGTCCTGGCGCTGCGCCGTCACGTCAACCTGTCCTGGATGAAGCGCATCCACTATGGCGCCGCGGCACTGGTGATCGCCTTCGGGCTCTACGCCATCGGCGGTCACTTCTTCGGCGATCCTCTCGCGGGGGAGAGCTTCGATCTTGGCCCCAGTCTCAGGGGCTGAGCTGCTTTCCCTCCACCAGACGGGCCGGGAAGTCCCGGCCGCCTGGGCTGCGCCACAGCACCTGCCCCTCGCCTGTCTCGTAGAGCTCATAGCAGGACCAGCCGCCACGCTCCCACCAGCTGCAATAGAGCTGCTTGGCGTTGTCGGTGCGCCACTTGCCGCTGTCCAGGCGTCCGCCGTCCGGGAGGTAGAGGGTGCTGCCGTCGGGGTCGAAGTACTGGCGGTAGCCCCTGCCCTCGCCTTCGCCCTCGCCCGTGCCGATCGCGGTCTTGCCGCTCAGCATCACCTTGATTTCCGCTGCGGATAGTCTGCGTTCCTCGCCTGCACCGGCTGATCCGGCAAAAGCGAGCGCGAGCGCAAGAAACGCCCCCGTCAAAAGCCTCATGGCCCTGGCCCCCACTGTCTGGCGACCTGGCGGTTACCCCGGTTTCAGGGGCTCCGCCTTGATGGCCGCTTCAAGTAAGGCTAGCCGAGGCGCCGTCGCGCCGGCCAATCACGCCTGGGTGAGCACCGCCACGCCGTATTCCCGCCCGGCATCCTCCAGCCAGCGCCAGAGGTAGTCGGAGAAGGAGCGCAGGACATAGATGTCATAGGCCGGTCCGTCCTGCTCGCTTTCGCTGACATGGTGGATCGTGGTCAGCGCCTTGGCGAGATGGGTCTGGGCGCAGTGGCCGACCGCGAAGTTACGTGGATGAACGTCCAAGGGCCCGGCCTTCATCATCACCTTGCGCGCCTGCGGCCCGGTCAGGTGGATGCAGGTCCGGCTCTCGCTCACGTCGACCACCGAGACATGCAGGCCGGAGAGCGCGCCCAGCAGCTTGTCCGCCATCCGGGGACCGTCGTCGGGCGTGATCACCAGCCACTCCTCGGGCGAAAGCCAGAGGACCGTGACCTCGCCCTTGGCCGCCGCTGTGTTGGGCTCCAGGGGCAGCGGCGTGCCGAGCGCTTTCTCGGCCGCCGCCAGGAACTGCTTGTCGCCCGGCTTGCCGCGCAGGTTGACCAGGCCCTTGAAGGGAACCTCCTTCATGGCGACGCCCGCCTCGCCCCGATCGGCGACGGCCCGGGTGCCGAGCGCCAGGTGCGCAAGACCGCTCTGTCGTAGATAGCTATCAGGCATTCTGGCGCTCCCCTTCCTTATCGAAGAACACGGTCTCGGAGATTGTGGCGCTCACCACGCGTCCGTCGAGCAAGGGGACCTGGACCTTGCCGCCGGTCTTGGAGAGACCGCCCTTGACCAGGGCCAGGGCGATGGAGCGCCCGACATTGGGCGACCAGTAGCTGGAGGTGATGTGACCGACCATGTCCATGGGCGGCTTGTCCTTCAGGGTCTCCACCAACTGCGCGCCTTCCGGCAGCACCACCTTCGGGTCATCGGTCAGGATGCCGACGAGCTGCTTGCGGTCCGGCTTGGACATGTCGGCGCGGGTCAGCGAGCGCTTGCCGACGAAGTCCTTCTGCTTGCTGACGATCCAATCCATGCCGAGGTCGTGGGGATTGACCGAGCCGTCGGTCTCCTGACCGACGATGATGAAGCCCTTCTCGGCGCGCAGCACGTGCATCGCTTCGGTGCCGTAGGGCGTGATCTCGTACTTCTCGCCCGCCGTCATGACCGCCTGCCAGACCGCCAGACCATAAGACGAGGGCACGTTGATCTCGAAGGAGAGCTCACCGGTAAAGGAGATCCGGAAGACCCGGGCGGGTGCGCCCGCCACCGTTCCCTCGGCATAGCCCATGAAGGGAAGCGCGTTGGGCGAGAGCTCGATATCGTCGGTCAGTTCCGACAGCAGTTTGCGCGCATTCGGGCCGGCCAGGGAGATGGTCGCCCACTGCTCGGTCACCGAGGTCAGATAGACCTTCAGGTCCGGCCACTCGGTTTGCAGGTAGTCCTCAAGATGCGCCATGACCTGCGGCGCGTTGCCGGACGTCGTGGTCATGAGGAAGCGGTTCTCGCCGATACGGGTGGTCACGCCGTCGTCCATGACCATGCCGTCTTCCTTCAGCATCAGGCCATAGCGGGCGCGGCCCACGTCCAGCTTCTTCCAGGCGTTGGTGTAGACCCGGTTCAGGAACTCTGCGGCATCCGGCCCCTGCACCTCGATCTTGCCCAGCGTGGTCGCGTCGAGAACACCCAGCGAATTGCGAACGGCCGCTACCTCGCGGTTGACCGCGGCATGCATGTCCTCGCCCTCACGCGGGTAGTACCAGGCGCGCTTCCACTGCCCGACATCCTCGAACAGCGCGCCCGCGCGCTCGTGCCAGGAGTGCATCGGCGTGGTTCGGGCGGGGTCCAGCAGATCGTCCGCGTCGCGCCCCATGAAGATACCGAAGGTGACCGGGGTGTAGGGCGGACGGAAGGTGGTGACGCCGACCTCGGGCAGCTTCTTGCCCAGCGTATCGGCGACGATGCCGAGAGCGTTCACGTTGCCGGTCTTGCCCTGATCGGTCGCCATGCCGGTCGTGGTGTAGCGCTTGACGTGCTCGACCGAGGAATAGCCCTCGCGCAGCGCCAGCTTCAGGTCCGCCGCCGAGACATCGTTCTGGAAATCGTGGAAGTGCTTGCCCTTATGGCCCAGCGGCTCGGTCGAGGGCACCAGCCACAGGGGCTCCAGCGGCAGATGCGTGGCGTCGCCGGTCTTGGCGGCCTTCACCCGCCCGCTCTTCTTGTGTCCGGTGGCAGATGCGGCGGCAGCGCCCGCCTTGGCGCCCTCGGCGATGGCGGAGGAGAGCCCGAAGGTGCCGTTGCAGGCGCCAGCGGAAGCCTGGGCCTTCTGCATCGGCTGGCCCGGTACGAAGGTCGCCAGATCGTCGTTCCACTCCAGCTTGCCCTTGGCCTGGCAGAAGAGATGGACCGTCGGGTTCCAGCCGCCGGAAGAGGTGACGAAGTCCACCTCCAGCTCCTCGTGCGGCAGCACCGCGCGGTCCCGAGCGTCGTTGAGGTTTGCGATGGTCACCGACTTGACCCGCTTGCCGCCCTTGGTGCCGGCGATGACCTTGCCGGTGCGTACGTCCAGACCCCGCTCCAAGGCATCGATGTACGCCTCGCCGTCCGGCTGTTCACGCGTATCGACGACCGTCACCTGAACACCGGCATCGGCCAGGTCGATGGCCGTCCGGTAAGCCCCATCGTTGTTGGTGAAGACCACGCCCTTGTTGCCGACCTTGACCGCATAGCGGTTCAGGTAGGTCTGCGCGGCCCCCGCCAGCAGCGTGCCGGGGCGGTCGTTGTCGCGGAACACCAGCGGGCGCTCCAAGGCGCCGGTCGCCAGCACCACCTGCTTGGCGCGCAGCTTCCAGAGCCGCTGGCGCGGCAGGTGCGCGGGGGCGTCCGACAGGTGGTCGGTGACCTTCTCGCAGAGGGAGATGTAGTTGTGGTCCCAGTAGGCGAAGGCCTGGGTGCGAGGCAGCAGCGTCACCTCCGGCTGCTCGGACAGCTCCTGGGTGACGGCGGCGGCCCAGTCGGGGCCCGCCATGCCGTCGATCTCCGCCTTGCGGTTCAAAAGGCTGCCGCCGAACTCGTTCTGCTCGTCGCAGAGCACCACGCGCGCGCCGGCCTTGGCGGCCTCCCGCGCGGCGGCGAGGCCCGCGGGCCCGGCGCCCACGACCAGCACGTCGCAGTGGGCGTAGACCTTGTCGTAGCTGTCCGGATCGCGCTCGGTCGGCGAACGGCCGAGACCGGCGGCGCGGCGGATCAGGTACTCGTACTTCATCCAGAAGGAGGCAGGCCACATGAAGGTCTTGTAGTAGAAGCCCGCCGGCAGGAACTTGGAGACGGCGTTGTTCAGCGCGCTGACATCGAACTCAAGGCTCGGCCAGCGGTTCTGGGATTCGGCGTAGAGCCCGTCGTAGAGCTCGATCTGGGTCGCCTTCAGGTTCGGCTCGGTGCGCGCGCCGCGCTCCAGCTGGATGAGCGCGTTCGGCTCCTCCGGCCCGGCGGCGAAGATGCCGCGCGGACGGTGATACTTGAAGGAGCGCCCGACCAGATGCACCCCGTTCGCCAGCAGCGCCGAGGCGAGCGTGTCGCCCGGATGCCCCGCGAGGCGCTTGCCGTCGAAGGAGAAGGAATAGGTCCGACCGCGGTCGATGCGGCCACCCTTTGCGAGACGATAGCTGGACATGATTCCGGCCTGCTCCCTCAGACGTATTTCTTCATGGTGATCTTGGGCGGCTTGGCGCCCATCTCGTAGACCGCCAGAACTTCATAAGACACGGTGTCGCGCGCCATGTTGAACCAGCGGCGGCACCCGTGCGCATGGTTCCAGCGCTCCAGGTAGACACCCTTGGTGTTGTCGCGCCAGAACACGAAGGCGGCCCACTCCTCGTCGCTCAGCGCGGCCGGGTCCTTGGGGCGCTCGATGTGGGCCTGGCCGCCGTAGGAGAACTCGCTTTCCTCGCGCGGGCCGCAGTAAGGGCAATCGATCAGCAGCATGTTGCTCTAAGCCTCTTGAGACGAAAGCGTTAGTGGGCGACCGCCGCCGCGCCGTGCTCGTCGATCGTGAAACCGGTGACGAAACGGTCGAGGCGGAAGGGCTCGGCCAGCGGGTGCGGCTCGCCCTTGGCGATGGTGTGCGCGAAGACATGGCCGGAACCGGGCGTCGCCTTGAAGCCGCCGGTACCCCAGCCGCAGTTGATGAAGAGGTTCTCAACCGGGGTCTTGGAGATGATCGGGCTGGCGTCGGGGCAGACGTCCACGATGCCGCCCCAGTTGCGCAGCATGCGCATGCGACGGAACAGCGGGAAAAGCTCGCAGATCGCGGCCAGGGTCTCCTCGGCGACGTGCAGGCTGCCGCGCTGACCGTAGCCGTTGAAGGCGTCGGTGCCCGCACCGATCACCAGCTCGCCCTTGTCGGACTGGCTGACATAGGCGTGCACGGCGTTGGACATGACCACGCAGTCGATGATGGGTTTGACCGGCTCGCTGACCAGCGCCTGAAGCGGCCGCGATTCCAGCGGCAGGCGGAAGCCCGCCATCTCGGCCATGACGGAGGAGTGCCCGGCCACCACGATGCCGACCTTCTTGGCCTTGATGGCGCCCTTGCCGGTGCGCAGGCCGGTGATCTTGCCGCCTTCGATATCGAAGCCCTCGACCGGGCATTCCTGGATGATGTCCACGCCCATCTCGTCGCAGGCGCGGGCATAGCCCCAGGCGACGGCGTCGTGGCGCGCGGTGCCGGCGCGGCGCTGAAGGCTGGCGCCCAACACGGGATAGCGGCCGCCCGCGCGCAGGTCGATGACCGGGCAGAACTCCTTGACCTGCTGGGCGCTCAGGAACTCCGAATCGACCCCGTTCAGCCAGTTGGCGTGGACGCGGCGCTGCAACTCGCGCAGATCGTGCTGATTGTGCGCCAGGTTCATCACGCCGCGCTGGGAGAACATGACGTTGTAGTTCAGGTCCTGGCTCATGCGCTCCCAAAGCTTGAGCGCGTGCTCGTAGAGGCCCGAAGACTGGTCCCAGAGGTAGTTGGAGCGCACGATGGTGGTATTGCGCCCGGTGTTGCCGCCGCCCAGCCAGCCGCGCTCGATCACCGCCATGTTGGTGATGCCGTGCTCCTTGGCGAGGTAATAGGCCGTCGCGAGGCCATGGCCGCCGCCGCCGACGATCACGACGTCGTAGGCGTCCTTGGGCTCGGGCGAGCCCCAGGCTTTGGGCCAGTTCTCATGGTACTGCAAAGCGTTGCGTACCAGGCTGAAGATCGAATAGCGGGCCTTCATGAGCTTAGCGCGCCTTTCTTCCCGTTTTCGGTTGGGAGAGGATCAAGCAACGGTCTGCCGGAATAGGGTGACTGGTGAGCGCGCGTAAGGCAACGCCGCCCCCAAGTTTTTCCTCTTGTCCGGCACCCTGCAATCTGTAGAGATGCGGGCGGTCGGCTTTGGGTACTGCGCCGGAATTTTTTCAGATCGCGACATCGGTACTTTTGTGTATCGTATTGGCTTATTAGCGACCTCTTGGGAGGCCTTTGTAGAACATGTTTGGCAGCACGCCCCGCGAGCTACCGCTTAAGATCGCCTTTATTCTCTTGCCGCGCTACTCGATGATCGCCTTCGTGTCAGCCGTGGAGCCCTTGCGTGCGGCGAATCGCCTCAACGGCAAGTCCCTCTACGAATGGCACGTCTTCTCGCCGGACGGCGCGGCGGTCACAGCCTCCAACGGGCTGACGATGATGCCGGAAGGCGACCTGGAAGCGGCCTCGGGCTACGGCTGCGTGGTGGTCTGTTCGGGCATCGACGTACAGAAGGTCACCGACAAGCACCTGATTTCCTGGCTGCGCAAGATGGACCGCAAGGGCGCGGACCTGGGCGCGGTCTGCACCGGCAGCCACGTGCTGGCCAAGGCCGGACTGCTCGACGGCCATCACTGCACCATCCATTGGGAGAACCTGCCGGCCTTCGCCGAGGACTTCCCGGAGATCGAAGTCACCTCCGAACTGTTCGAGATAGACCGTACGCGCTTCACCTGTGCGGGCGGCACGGCGGCCATCGACATGATGCTGAACGTGATCGCCATGCAGCATGGTCACGAGTTGGCCGCCGAGGTCGCCGACCAGTTCATGCACGAGCGGATCCGCGACCGCCACGATCACCAGCGCATGGGCCTGCCCGCGCGGCTCGGCGTGAGGCATCCCAAGCTTCTCAGCGTCATCAACCTGATGGAGGAGAACCTGGAGGAGCCGCTGACCCGCGGGCAGCTCGCCCGCGACGCCGGGCTTTCGACCCGCCAGCTTGAACGCCTGTTCCGCAAGTACCTCAGCCGCTCTCCGGCCCGCTACTACCTTGAACTCCGGCTGAACAAGGCCCGCCTGCTGCTGCTCCAGACCAACATGTCGGTGATCGACGTGGCGCTGGCCTGCGGCTTCGTCTCGGCCTCCCACTTCTCCAAGTGCTACCGCGACTTCTTCGGGCACACCCCCAGGAAAGAGCGCGGCGTGCCCAGCGGCGACGGTCTCCACGGCATGGCCGGTGACGACCACGAGACCGGGGCATCTCAGGGCTCCACCCGCCACTAGCGCCCGCTCGTCAAACAGCCCCTGCCCCTCACGGATCGATCAGGTCGTGCTCCAGCAGGGCGGCGGTGAACGCCTGCTCCGTCATCCCCGGCTCGACGGCGGGGTGGTAGACCAGCGCCAGGGCGGCCAGGGCGCGGGCCTGTTCCTCCGGCGTCACCGGCCCCTCCTTGAAGAAGAACCCCTCCGTCGGGTGCAGCCCCAGGGCCACCAGCAGCGCCTTGAAAAGACAGTGGTCCACCGTCGGCTCGTCCAGACGGTGGTATGTGGCGATGAAGGCCGTGTCGATTGCGTAAGCAGTGCGGGGCGGTGTGAAATTCTCATCCATGAAGCCGGGACGAGGTAACCGGTGGCGCACGGCGCAGCCGTTTTGGGCCATCCGCTCGCCGGCGGGCCCTTCCGGTTGCCACAGGGACGGATCGCGGTGACCTTCCTTATATTCCTTTATCGCGAGATAACCGGCGATCTCGTCCACGTCCTCGTCGACGTTGCGGCGGCCATCTTTAGAGAATTTCGGCATAACATCCAAAGGCAGGCCCGCCGCCTCTAGAATCTCATCAACCAAGGCCACAAGCGCCAAATCGGCAGCTTTATTCTTGGAGCGGGCCGAAACAGAAACCAGACTCCCGTCGAACCGCCAGAGCGCTTGTCCGTTCTCAGGCAAGGTTGCCCCTTGCGGAAAGAAGTAGGTGGGCAGGTCGGCCCTGCTCATACGCGGCAGTGCGCCGCCCGGCATCGCCGCCGCCGGGTCGATCGGCGGCCAGGGCTCTGTCAGCACGGGCGCAGGTTCGATGTCCTCCGGCGCGGTGTAGATGCCGTGACCGTCGTCGGTGATTTTTAACCACAGCGCATACGCAATGGGAGGAAGTACCTGGAGCAGTCCAAACAAGATGGACGCATAGACAGCAAACAGACTGGGCTTTTTCCTCGGATCGTAGG
>JARRJC010000023.1 GCA_037379885.1 Limibacillus sp. | reverse complement strand
GCGGGCGCCAGCACGGGCACCATGATCAGCATCATGGAGAGCGCCTCCAGGAAGAGGCCCATGACGACGAGCACCAGCGCCACCACCAGGATGAAGGGCGCGGCGTCCTGGAAGTTGGTGATGATGAGCTGGGAGATGTCCTGCGGGATGCGGTAGAGGGTGATCGCCTTGCCGAAGACCTTGGCCCCGGCGACGATCAGCAGGATCGCGACCGTGGTGACCATCGCCTCGATCACCGCTTCCTTCAGCGACTCCCAGGTCAACGTACGCAGGACCAGCCCGGTGATGACCAGGGAGGCGGCGAAACCGATGGCGGCGGCCTCGGTCGGGGTGAAAGCCCCGGAATAGATGCCCCAGATGATCAGCGTCGCGAGCGCCAGGGTCGGCAAGGCGCGGCGCGCGCTGCGCCAGCGCTCCTCCCACCCCGCCTTGGGCGAGGGCTCGTAGTCGCCGGAAAAGCGTGCGTAGACCATGGCGAAGACGATGAAAAGTCCGACCAGCAGGATGCCGGGGCCCATGCCCGCCAGGAACAGCTTGATGACCGACTCTTCGGTGATGAAGCCGAAGACGATCATGGGGATCGACGGCGGGATCAGGATGCCGAGCGTCCCACCGGCGGCCAGCAGCCCCAACACGAACTTGCGCGAATAACCCCGGCTGATCATCTCCGGAATGGCGACCGTGCCGATGGTGGCGGCGGTGGCCACGGAGGAGCCGGAGATGGCCGCGAAGATGCCGCAGGAAAGGATGGTCGCCACGGCGAGGCCGCCGGGCCAATGCCCGACCCAGGCCTGAACGGCGGCGAAGAGATCGCGGCCCACGCCGCCCTTCAAGAGGACGTTGGACATCAGGAGGAAGAGCGGCACGGCCAAGAGCACGAAGTTGTCGATCGTGCTGAGCAGCCCCTGGGGCACCATCAACGGCGAGAAGCCGCCCACCACCAGCAGGCCGAAGCCAAGCGCGCCCAAGGCGAAGGCGACCGGTACGCCCAGGAAGAGAAGCGTGAAGAGCGCCAGCAGGATGAGGACAGCGGTCACAGGCTTTCCCCCGTGCCCTGCTCAACGCCGCTCTGCGGACCCCGGCCAGTGGCAAGCTTCGCCAACTCGCCCAGGCACTGCAGCATCAGCATGCCGAACCCCAGGGGAATGACCGCCTCGGTCCACCAGTTCGGCAGGTTCAGGAGCGTGCCTGCGGTGCGTCCGCGCTCCAGCGAGTCGAGCATGATGCCGAAGCCGTACCAGGTCGCCACGCCCGAGAAGATGGCGATCACCAGCAGCGAGAGGGAATCGGCCAGGGCCTTGCCCCGCGCGCCCATCAGATTGGTCAGCATGGTGATGCGGATGTGCTGGCGATGGCGCAGCAGGGTCGCCATGCCCAGGAAGGTGCCCCAGATCATGGCCAGCAGGGAGAGCTCAGAGGCCCAGATGGTCGGCGCGTTGAAGAAGTAGCGCCCCGCCACGTCGTAGGTGATCATCGCCCCGGTCAGGAAGAAGAGCCATGCGCTCAGCTTTCCCAGCCAGTCGTTCACGCGGTCAAGCAAAGCCACCACCGTGCCGGGCCCCCATAGTATTCTCGTTGGATAGACGAGGGCCGGCGGCGCGGTGGTCAGACCGCTCCGCCGGCCTCCAAGTGGTTGGCGTTAGAGGCCTTGAGCGGCTTCCAAAACCTTCTCGCCGAGCGCGCCGGCGTTCTTCTTGTAGTTCTCAAGCACCGGCTGCGAACCCGCCTTCCAGGCCTCGACCTGCTCGGGCGTCAGTTCGACCACGGACATGCCGTTCTCCTTGGCGTACGCGATCGCATCGGCCTCGATCTCGGTGACGCGGTCGCGCACGTCCATCTCGGCCTTGAGCGCGGCCGCGGTGATGATTTCCCTCTGCCCCTCGGGGAGAGCCTGCCAGAAGTCCTCGTTCACCAGCACGATGAACTCGATGTCGGCGTGGTTGGTGAGGGTGATGGTGTCCATCACCTCGTTCAGCGAGCGGGACTTGACGCCGGAGACGCCGGTCATGCCGATGTCGACCGTGCCGCGCTGATAGGCGAGGTACTGCTCGGAACCGGAAATCAGCGTCGGCACGCCGCCCACGGCTTCAACGAACTCGCCCAGGGTCTTGCCGAAGACGCGGACCTTCTTGTCCTTGATGTCGGCCGGGGTCATCAGGCCGCCGCCGTTGGACAGCATGATGGCGCCGCCGTAGGCCTGCCACCAGAGCACGCGCGAGCCGGTCTCCAGGATCGCCTCGTCCAGCGGGCCGCGAACCGGGCTACCGGGCGCAACGGCCGCGCGCACCTTCTCTTCGGTGTTGAAGAGGAAGGGCACGTAGAAGATGTCGACGGCCGGGATGTCGCCGACGAAACGGGTGAGAGAGGCCACGCCCATCTCGATCGCGCCCGAGCCGACGGCTTGCGGCACTTCCTTGTCCTTATAGAGCTGCGCGGAATCGTAGATCTGGACTTCGATGTCGCCACCGGAGTTCTTCTCGACCTCTTCCTTGAAGAGCAGGAGGTTCTGGCCGAGGTGGCTCTTGAGCGGCAGCTGCAGGGTGATGCGCAAGGTCGTCTCGGCGGCCTGGACGGCTCCGGCGGCGACCACGACGAAAACGGCCGCCAGGGCCGTGGCGAAGAAACGTTTCATGAGTGTCGTCTCCCTAGTTTGCGTATTCTTGTCATTCGGGACCGCCTGAACGGCAGCGCCTCTGTTTTTAGAGCGGCAAAGATTAGTGGAGAGGCTTGGCGCAGTTCAAGCGTCAAAGCGGTGCGGCGGGTCCGGTACGGGGCTTCGTCAGCTTCCCAACTGCCGCTCGAACCAGGCGACGGCGGCCGCCGGGCCTTCCACGTCGTCCCAGATGGCGCCGTCCAGAAGGATGAAGTCGGCGCCAACTTCGGCGAGGGCTTCGGCCTCGGAAAGGCTTTGAGCGCCCTGGGCGACGGCGGGGATCAGCATCATCTCCTGCCACCAGGCGAGCAGTTCCGGATCTGCCGGATGCGGCTCGCCGCCGGCCCGGCCAAAGGCGACGTAATCGCAGCCCAGTTCGCCCGCCACCATGGCTTCATGGCGCGACTGACCGCAGGCGGCGCCCAGGATCGAGCCTTCCGGCATGAGGTCGCGGGCTTGACGCAGCGAAGTCTTGCCGGCGGGAATCTGCGCGCCGTCGCTGCCGGTGCGGCCGACCAGCTCGGGATAGCCCTCCAGCAGGAAGGCCGCCCCTGCCTCCTGGGCTGCGGGGATCAGGGAGTCGATCAGGGCGCTCAGCACATTGTCCGAATCTTCACGGCCGGTGGTCTGGAGCAGCACGGCGGCCACGTCACCGCCGGCCAGCGCCGCCTCGTAGCGGGGCCGGAAGTCCTCCAGAAGGAGGCTCCCCCTGGCAAGAGCCAGGGGGGTGGCGAGGTAAAGCCGGCTGCTCATGATCGTCCTTCGCCGGGCCGGGCGATCAGAGCTTGCCCTGATAGATCTTGATGATCGAATCGAGCAGGGCCAACGCCTCTTCGCGCGGACGCTGGAAGGTGTTGCGTCCGATGATCGACCCGCTCGCCCCGCCGTCACGCAGCTCGCGGATCTCGTTCAGCAGGCCCTCGGTGTCCTTGGCCGCGCCGCCGGAGAAGACCACGATGCGCCGTCCGTCGAAGGAGGACTGCATGACGTGGGCGATCCGTTTGGCGAGGGTCGAGCCGTCGATGCCGGCCTTCTCGTAGGCCTTCTTGGCCTCCGCCTGCTCCAGGTGCGCGGTCGGCGGCTTGACCTTGATGATGTGGGCGCCGAGCAGGGCGGCCATATGAGCGGCATAGGCGGTCACGTCCAGCGCGGTCTCGCCCTCCTTGGAGAGGTCGCCGCCGCGCGGATAGGACCAGACCACCACGGCCAGACCGCAGGCCTTGGCCTCCTGCGCCAGTTCGCGGATCTCCTCCATCATCTCGAACTGATGGTCGGAGCCGGGATAGATCGTAAAGCCGATGGCCGAGCAGCCGAGGCGCAGCGCGTCGTCCACGCCGCCGGTGATCGCCTGATCCTTCTCGGTGGCCCAGGAGTTGGCGCTGTTGACCTTCAGAATGGTGGGGATCGCACCGGCGAAGCTGTCCGCGCCCGCCTCCAGCATGCCGAGCGGCGCGGCGTAGGCGTTCAGTCCGGCGTCGACCGCCATCTTGAAGTGGTAGTGCGGATCATAGGCGTCCGGGTTGGGTGCGAAGCTGCGGGCGGGGCCATGCTCGAAGCCCTGGTCCACCGGCAGGATCACCATGCGTCCGGTGCCGCCCAGCTTGCCCTGCATCAGGATGCGCGCAAGGTTGGTCTTGGTGCCGGGGTTGTCGCTCTCGTAGTTGCTCAGGATGCGTTTGACGCGCTGTGTGACTCGCATGGCTTCATTTCCTCCTCTTAAAGCGTGACCCGCTTCGTCCGACCCCAAAAAGACGGGTCAGGCCCCCGGCGGCCCTTTTAATTCAACGATGTTTCCTTCCGGATCGGCGATATAGACCGAGGGGCCCCTGCCGTCCGCGCCGTAGCGTTCGGCCCAGTCGCCGGGCTCCAGCCCCGCGTCTTCCAGCCACGCCAGAATGGCTTTTCTGTCAAAGGGCAGGAGGCGCAGGCAGAGGTGATCGAGGTTGCGCCCCTCCGCTCCCGGTCCGGCGCCGCCCTTCTCGCCGAGAGGGCCCGCCAGATCGACGAGATCGATCAGGCTGTCGCCCGCCCGCAGTTGGATGAGGCCCAGGTCGGCCTGGACCTTCTCGACGCGACAGCCGAGCAGGTCGCGGTAGAAGGCGGTGACCCGCTCCACGTCGGCGACCCGCAAGACGATGTGGTCGATGGCCCGTATGTTGATCGGGTTCGCCTGCATGGCGTGCTCCATCTTCCGCGCCGGACTGCCGCGCTCCTCGGCGGTGATTACATCAACTTGCCCATGGTGACGGCGGTGTCGCTCATCCGGTTGGAGAAGCCCCACTCGTTGTCGTACCAGGAAAGAACGCGCACGAAGCTGCCGTCCAGCACCTGCGTCTCGTGCAGGTCGACGGTCGAGCTCGCCGGGTTGTGGTTGAAGTCGACCGAGACCAGCGGCAGATCGTTGGTCGCCAGCACGCCCTTCAGGGCGCCGGAGGCAGCGTTGGAGATGGCCTCGTTGACCTCCTCGACGCTGGTCTGCTTGTTGGCCTCGAAGGTCAGGTCGATCAGCGAGACGTTGGGTGTCGGCACGCGGATGGCCGTGCCGTCCAGCTTGCCCTTCAGCTCCGGCAGAACCAGTCCGACCGCGCGCGCAGCGCCGGTCGAGGTCGGGATCATGGAGACCGCGGCGGCGCGGGCGCGCGCCGGGTCCTTGTGCAGCGTGTCCACGGTCTGCTGATCGCCGGTGTAGGAGTGAATGGTGGTCATGAAGCCGTGCCTGATGCCGACATGGTCGTTCAGCACGTAAGCGACGGGCGCCAGACAGTTCGTGGTGCAGGACGCGTTGGAGACGATCAGGTCGTCCGCGGTCAAGGTGCCGTGGTTGACGCCGTAGACGATGGTCTTGTCGGCATCGCCGGAAGGCGCGGAGATCAGGACGCGCTTGGCGCCGGCCTTGAGGTGGGCGCCGGCCTTCTCCTTGCTGGTGAAGATGCCGGTACACTCCAGCACGATGTCGACGTCCAGATCGCCCCAGGGCAGGTTCGCGGGATCCCGCTCGCTGAAGACCGGGATCTTGTGGCCGTCGACCACGAGCTTGCCGTGATCCTCTGATATCTCACCGGGATAGCGGCCGTGCACGCTGTCAAAGGTCAAGAGGTGCGCGTTGTCTTTGGCCGAGCCCAGGTCGTTGATCCCGACGAACTCGATGTCCGTGCGCTTTGACTCGAAAGCCGCCCGCAGAACCAGGCGGCCGATGCGGCCGAAACCGTTGATGGCGACGCGAACCGTCATTGTCTTCCCACTCCTTGCTTTTGTCCGTTCCTTGGAGCCCGGCTGCTCAGAGCCAGGTCTTCACCTGATCCACCACCTCGTCGGCGGTGATCTTGAAATGCTTGTAGAGATCGCCCGCCGGCGCCGATGCGCCAAAGGACTTCATGCCGACGAAGCAGCCATCCAGCCCAGTCCAGCGGGTCCAGCCAAATCCGGTCGCCGCCTCGACCGCGACGTGCAGCGTGCCGGGGCCCAGGACCTCGTCGCGGTAGTGCGCGGGCTGCTCCAGGAACAGCTCCCAGCTCGGCACCGAGACCACGGCGGCGGAGATGCCCTCTTCCATCAGCTTCTCGCGCGCCTCGGCGGCGATCGAGACCTCGGAGCCGGTCGCGAGCAGGGTCACCTGACGCTGCTTTTCGGCCGGGATCAGAATGTAGGCGCCAAAGCGCGAGAGGTTCTCGCTCGCGTCCAGGCGAAGAGTCGGCACGCCCTGGCGGGTCAGCGCGATCACCGAGGGGCGGTCGCTCTGCTGCAGCGCCACTTCCCAGCACTCCGCCGTCTCGATGCTGTCGCAGGGGCGCATGACCAGAAGGTTCGGGATCGCGCGCAACGCGGCCAGATGCTCGACCGGCTGGTGGGTCGGACCGTCCTCGCCCAGGCCGATGGAATCGTGGGTCATCACGTAGACGACGCGCTGACCCATCAGGGCGGAGAGGCGGATCGAGGGGCGGCAGTAGTCGGTGAAGACCAGGAAGGTGCCGCCGTAGGGGATCACCCCGCCGTGCAGCGCCATGCCGTTCATCGCGGCCGCCATGCCGTGCTCGCGCACGCCGTAATGGATGTAGCTGCCGGAAAAGTCGTCGGCGTTCACCACGCTCTGCGACTTCGCCTTGGTGTTGTTGGAGCCGGTCAGGTCGGCGGAGCCGCCGATCATCGCGGGCACGGCTTCGGCCAGCACGTCCAGGACCTGCTGAGAGGAAACGCGCGTCGCGATCTTCGGTTTGTCGGCCAGGATCTGGTCCTTGTAGGCCTTGAGGGTCTCCTGCCAGTTCTCCGGCAGGTCGCCCGCCATCTGGGCCTTGAAGCTCTCCCGCTTGGCGGCGTCGCTGCGCGCCAGGCGCTTGGTCCAGTCGTCGACGACCGGCGCCCCGCGGCTGCCCGCGGTCCGCCAGGCCTCCAGAACCTTGTCAGGCACCTCGAAGGGTGCGTAAGGCCAGCCGAGCTTCTCGCGCGCGCCGGCGATCTCTTCATCGCCGAGGGGCGCGCCGTGGGTCTTCTCGCTGCCCGCCTTCGTGGGCGCGCCGAAGCCGATCGTGGTCTTGCAGGCGATCATGGTCGGCTTGTCGTTGCCCTGCGCGGCCTCAATGGCCTTCGCGACGGCTTCGGCATCGTGGCCGTCGACCGCATCGGTCGCCCAGCCCGCCGCCTCGAAGCGCATGCGCTGGTTCACCGAGTCGGTCAGCGACACCGGTCCGTCGATCGAGATGTCGTTGTCGTCCCAGAACACGATCAGCTTGTTGAGCTTCAGGTGCCCGGCCAGCGCGATCGCCTCGTGGCTGATGCCTTCCATCAGGCAGCCGTCGCCGGCGATCACGTAGGTGTGGTGGTCGACCAGCTCGTCGCCATAGCGGGCGTTCAGCAGGCGCTCGGCCATGGCCATGCCGACCGCGTTGGCGATGCCCTGACCCAGCGGGCCGGTCGTGGTCTCGATGCCCTGGGCGTGACCGTATTCGGGATGCCCCGCCGTCTTGGAGCCGAGCTGGCGGAAGTTCTTGATCTCCTCCAGCGTCATGTCCTCATAGCCGGTCAGGTAGAGCAGGCTGTAGAGCAACATGGAGCCGTGACCGGCGGACAGCACGAAGCGGTCGCGGTCATGCCAGTTGGGCCGCTTGGCGTCGAACTTCAGGAACCGCGTGAACAGCACCGTCGCCACGTCGGCCATGCCCATGGGCATGCCGGGGTGGCCCGAGTTCGCCTTTTGAACGGCGTCCATTGAAAGGAAGCGGATGGCGTTGGCCATCTCGTCGTGGGAGGCCGCGGCGTTCCCCGCGGCGGAGGTGTCATGGGAATCCATCAAAACCTTTTTGCGCTCTCGCGTTCGCTCGTCGGCTGCGCGCCGGCCGCGGTCTCTGGGAGGTCCGGATACGGCTTCTTTCCGAAGTCCCTGCGGCGCTGCGCTCTTGCAAGCCCATCCTTAGAAGGTCGGCGCAAGATGCCGCCGCCTCGCCCTAGCGTCAACCGGCATAATGCGCGCTCCTGCGCATAACCCCCGGCAGGGCCTGCGAGGGTAGTTGACCGGGGGCGCGGCAGCCTTCTATTCTCAGTTGCTGATTATGCAGACAAGCCTAGTCGTTAGGCGAAGGACTTCAGCCGGTGTATGATCCCGAAGCCACGGCGCCGGGGGAGCGCGCCAGCACAGCGGATGCGGGGAGAGAATGGCGCAGGTCAAGCTAACCATCAACGGGCGGAGCTACTCCGTTGCCTGTGGCGACGGCCAGGAATCGCATATCGAAGGGCTGGCCGCCGACATCGACGCCCGCGTTCATCAGCTGTCCGAGCAGTTCGGCGCGATCGGGGAGGGGCGCCTGCTGGTCATGACCGCCCTGCTGCTGGCCGACGAACTGCACGAGGCGACCAACGGAGGCGCGGCTTCCGTGGCCGGCGCTTCCGCCGACGACTCGGGCGAAGCGAACGGCAAGGCCAGCGAGGCGCTGGAGGCCAAGGCCGCGGCGCTCAAGTCCGAAGAACAGCGCCTTGGCGAGCTGGCCGAAAAGCTCGATCAGTACGCCGAAAAACTGGAAGCTATTGCAGCGCGGCTCGTAGAGGCCTAACTATCGCAGTCAGAACGACGCGTGTGCTGCCTGGTGCGTTAGGCCATTCGATCCCTGGGGCCAATATCCACCCATAGGGAGCTGTCCCTGTCCGGGCCCTGGTCCGGATATATGGCGCCCACCTGCTTAGAGCAGGCCACAGTGGATGATAGAGCCGACGGCCGAGGCGGCACTCCGTCTTTCCTCCTGATCCTTCCCGCTCCGCCCTTGTCTTTCGTGTTAGGAGTGCGCCCATGAGCGAGAAAGCAGCCTCACAGCCGCTGGACGCCGACAAGGCGGCGCTCCGCAAGGAGATGTACGCCCGCCGCCGCAAGGCCTTCGTCGAGGGCGAAAAGGCGGGCAACGCCCTGAAGCTCAAGTTTCTCGAAGCGGTCTCGCCGCCCGAGGGCGCGCGGGTGAGCGGCTTCTGGCCCATGGGCTCGGAGATCGACCCGCGCCCGCTGCTCGAAGTCTTGAGCGCGCGCGGCCATCCCATCGGACTTCCGGTGGTGACGGCGCCCGCGACGCCCTTGACCTTCCGCGCCTGGAAACCCGGCGACATCCTGAAACCCGGCGGCTTCAACACCGAAGTGCCGGACGCGGACAAGCCGGAGATCGAGCCGGACATCCTGCTGGTGCCCTTGCTGGCCTTCGACCGTCAGGGCTTCCGCCTGGGCTACGGCGGCGGCTTTTACGACCGCACGCTCTCGGCCCTGCGCGAGACCGGGGCGCGTCTGGCGGTCGGCGTCGCCTTCGCCGCACAGGAGGTGGAGGCCGTGCCGCGCGGCGACTACGATCAGCCGCTGGATATGATCCTGACCGATCGGGAGGTCATCTACAGCGCCGGGTGAGCGACCCGCCCGACCTTTCTTTTCAGGCGGCGCTGCGATAGATACCCGGTCATCGAATCAAGACCAACGTTGGAAGCGACATGCGTTTTCTCTTTCTGGGCGACATCGTGGGACGGCCCGGCCGCGACGCGATCAACAAGCACCTGCCGGACCTGCGCCGGGAGCTGGGCCTCGACGCCGTGGTCGCCAACGGAGAGAACGCCGCAGCCGGTTTCGGCATTACCCAGAAGATCTGCAAGGAGATGTTCGAGGCCGGCGTCGACCTCATCTCCGGCGGCAACCACTCCTGGGATCAGCGCGAGGCGCTGTCCTTCATCGATGACGAGCCCCGGCTACTGCGCCCGCAGAACTATCCCGCCGGCACCCCGGGACGCGGCAGCGGCGTTGTCGACGCCGGGCGCGGCCGCAAGCTGCTGGTGGTGAATCTCATGGCGCGGCTCTACATGGACCCGCTGGACGATCCCTTCGCGACCATGAAGGCGGTGCTTTCCTCCGTCCGGTTGGGCGCGACCGCCAACGCCATCCTGCTGGATTTCCATGGCGAGGCGACCTCGGAGAAGATGGCCATGGGGCACTTCGTCGACGGCAAGGTCTCGCTCTGCGTCGGCACCCACACGCACGTGCCCACCGCCGACACCATGATCCTGCCCGGCGGCACGGCCTATCAGACCGACGCCGGAATGTGCGGCGACTACGATTCGGTGATCGGCATGGACAAGGAGGCGCCGCTCGCCCGCTTCACCCGAAAGCTGCCGACGGAGAAGCTTCAGGTCGCCAAGGGCGAGGGCACGCTCTGCGGCGTCTTCGTGGAGACCGACGACAAGACCGGCCTCGCGCTGAAGGCCTTCCCGGTCCGCAAGGGCGGCCGCCTTCAGGCGACGCAGCCCCAGCTGGTGTGACGCAGCCCGTGTGACGCGGCTGGTTTGACGCGGCGGCCCGGGCTTTCAGCCGGCGTTGAAAGCTGATAGAAGCCCTCTCGATTTTTTAGAGATCAACGCCGGTTTCCGGTCGAAAAATCGTCACCGCAGGGCCGAGAAGGGCTGCGCCGACGCCAACAGGATGTGGTAGACTTTCTTCTTGATACCGCATTATCTGGGTGGTCGACCGGAAATTTCGGGTGCGTGCCGCTCTTTTCGCGCGCCCGGATCGGCAAGGGACAAACAGCAGGTACGCCATGGCAGGTCACTCACAATTCAAGAACATCATGCACCGCAAGGGCGCGCAGGATAAGAAGCGCGCCAAGGTCTTCGCCAAGCTCGCCAAGGAGATCATCGTCGCCGCCAAGTCCGGCATGCCGGAGCCGGACAAGAACCCGGCGCTGCGTCTGGCGATCCAGAACGCGCGCGCGGCGAACATGCCCAAGGACAACATCGAGCGCGCCATCGCGCGCGCCGTCGGCGGCGGGGCCGAGGAGAACTACGAGGAGATCCGCTACGAGGGCTATGGCCCCGGCGGCGTCGCGGTGATCGTCGAAGCGCTGACCGACAACCGCAACCGCACGGCCTCCGAGGTGCGGGCGATCTTCTCCAAGAACGGCGGGACGCTCGGCGAGACCGGCAGCGTCGCCTTCAACTTCGAGCAGGTCGGCCAGCTTCTCTACAAGCCCGAGATCGCCGACGCCGAGGCCCTGTTCGAGGCGGCCGTCGAAGCGGGCGCCACCAACGCCGAGTCCAGCGAGGCGGGCCACGAGGTGGTCTGCGCGCCCGACGATTTCGCCGCCGTGCGCGACGCCATGGCGGAGACCTTCGGCGACCCGGACGAGGCGGGGCTCGTTTGGAAACCGAACAACACCATCGCGGTGGAGGAAGAGCAGGCCCAGACGCTGATGAAGCTGCTGGACGCGCTCGACGACTGCGACGACGTGCAGCGCGTCTCCGCCAACTACGACATCGCCGACGAGGTCTTGGAACGCTTGACCGCCTAAGGCCGCAAAAGCCTGAGGACGCCAGAGAGAGGACGAGGGGACATGCGGGTACTGGGATTGGATCCCGGTCTCAGACGGACGGGGTGGGGTGTCATAGACGCCGAAGGCTCCCGCCTTGTCCATGTCGCCAATGGCGTCATCACCTCGGACAGCAAGGACGAGCTGGCCAGCCGTCTGGTTCAGCTCATGCGCGGGGTCGAGTCCGTGCTTGCCGCCCACCAGCCCGATGAGGCGGCCGTGGAGGTCACGCTCGCCAACAAGAACCCCGATTCCACCCTCAAGCTCGGCATGGCGCGCGGCATCGCGCTGCTGACGCCCGCGCTGCAAGGCCTGCCGATCGGCGAGTACCTGCCGATGATCGTCAAGAAATCCGTGGTCGGCACCGGCCACGCCAAGAAGGAGCAGGTGATGATGATGGTCCAGCGCCTGCTGCCCGGCTGCGACATTCCCTCCGAAGACGCCGCCGACGCCTTGGCGCTCGCCATCTGCCATGCGCACAACCGCGCGACCCGGCGGAGCTGGGCCAAGGGAGTCGAAGACCCGCTCGCAGCCGCTTTGGCCGCAGGCGGCGCGCGCGGCGGGAGGCGGCGCCGATGATCGGCAAGCTGAAGGGCATCGTCGACAGCCATGACGAGGGCGCGGTGATCCTCGATGTGGGCGGTGTCGGCTATCTGGTTTTCGGCTCCAGCCGGACGCTCGGCGCGATGACGGCGGGCGAGGCGGTGGCGCTGCTGATCGAGACCCACGTGCGGGAGGATCACATCCACCTCTATGGCTTCCTCGAGGCGTCGGAGCGGAACTGGTTCCGCCTGCTGCTCAATATTCAGGGCGTCGGCACCAAGCATGCCCTTTCCATCCTTTCCGTGCTCTCGCCCGATCAGTTGACCCAGGCGATCGCCGCGCAGGACAAGGCCGCTCTGACCCGCGCCAGCGGCGTCGGGCCGAAGCTGGCCGGACGGCTGGTGCTGGAACTGAAGGACAAGGTCGCCAATCTCTCGCTGGGCAAGGGCGCGGCTCAGGCGTCCGAAGCAGGCGGCGGCGATCTCTCCGGCCCCGCCGACGACGCCGTCTCGGCCCTGGTCAACCTCGGCTACCGCCGGGCGGAAGCCTTCACCGCCGTCGCCAAGGCGGCGCGCCAGCAGGGTGAGGGCGCCAGCGTCGAAAGCCTGATCCGAGACGGCCTGAAGGAGCTCTCCTCATGAGCGACGGCCAGAGCGAAGGCAGGAGCGAGGACCGGCTGGTGCAGCCCCAGGCGCGCGAGGAGGACATCCTCGAGAGCAGCCTGCGTCCGCTCAAGATCGAGGAGTTCGTCGGCCAGAAGCAGCTGCGCGACAACCTGAAGATCTTCATCGAAGCGGCGCGCGGGCGCGGCGACGCGTTGGACCACGTGCTGTTCTTCGGCCCGCCGGGTCTCGGCAAGACCACGCTGGCCCAGATCGTGGCGCGGGAGTTGGGCGTGGGGTTCCGAGCCACCTCCGGCCCGGTGATCGCGCGGGCGGGCGACCTGGCGGCGATCCTGACCAACCTGCAGCCGCACGACGTGCTCTTCATCGACGAGATCCACCGTCTCAACCCCGCGGTGGAGGAGGTGCTCTATCCGGCGATGGAGGACTTCGTTCTGGACCTCATCATCGGCGAGGGGCCGGCGGCGCGCTCGGTGCGCATCGACCTGCCGCCCTTCACGCTGGTCGGGGCGACCACGCGCTCTGGCCTCATCACCACGCCGCTGCGCGAGCGCTTCGGCATCCCCTTGCGCTTGAACTTCTACGAGCCCGACGAGCTGCGCTCCATCGTCGAGCGCGGCGCCAGGGTGCTCTCCATCGACATGACCTCCGACGGCGCGCTGGAAATCGCCAAGCGCTCGCGCGGGACGCCGCGCGTCTCGGGCCGCCTGCTGCGCCGCGTTCGCGACTTCGCGAGCGTGGCGGGCGAGACCCGGATCGACGCCAAGATCGCCGATGCCGCGCTGCGCCGCCTGGATGTCGACGAGCGCGGCCTCGACACCATGGACCGCCGCTATCTGCGTTGCATCGCCGAGGTCTACGGCGGCGGCCCCGTCGGGGTCGAGACCCTGGCCGCCGCGCTCTCCGAGCAGCGCGACGTGCTGGAGGAAGTGATCGAGCCCTATCTCATCCAGCAGGGCCTGCTCCAGCGCAGCCCGCGCGGACGGATGCTGACGGCGGGCGGCTACGACTATCTCGGCCTGCCCGCGCCCAAGGGGCGCGAGGCGGCGCAGTTCGACCTTCTGGAAGGCGAGCCGGACGGCGGCGGGGAGGAGGGCGCTTGAGCCCCTCGGCCTCCCAACTGCCCGCCCCTTCGATGCGCGGCGGCTGGTTCTGCATTCCCTTGCGCGTCTACTACGAAGACACGGACGCCGGCGGCATCGTCTACTACGCCAACTACCTGAAGTACGCCGAGCGGGGCCGCACCGAGCTGCTGCGCCACCTCGGCATCAATCAAACTGCATTGAAGTCAGAATCCGGCCTCATTTTCGCCGTATCGGACTGTCAGATTCGCTATCGCCTTCCGGCGCGCCTGGACGACCTCCTTCTGGTCAAGACCAAGGTCGCCGCTCTGGGGGCGGCGCGGATCGAAATGGTGCAGGAAATTGTGCGGGACGAAGTCCGGCTGACGGAAATCGGCGTCACCGTCGCCTCGATCAACGAGGCGGGACGCCCGTTGCGCATGCCTGGACCGCTGCGCGCGGTTCTTGAGAACGCATTCGACGAAGGGGAAGAAGGGAAGGCGGTCTAAAGACGATGGAACAACAGGTAATCGACAGCGTGACCCTGGGCGGGTCTGTTGCGCCCCACGACCTTTCGGTCTGGGGCCTCTTCATGCAGGCCGACCTGATCGTGAAGATCGTGATCTTCATGCTGGTGCTCGCCTCAATCTGGTGCTGGACCATCATCATCGACAAGGTGATCCGGCTGCGCCGCCTGCGCGGCAAGGCGAACCGCTTCGAGGAGGCTTTCTGGTCGGGCGGATCCCTGGAGGACCTCTACGACAGGCTGAACGAGCGTCCCGGCGATCCCATGGCCTCGCTTTTCGTTGCCGCCATGCGCGAATGGCGGCGTTCGGCGGGCCGGGGAATGGACGATTCGAGCAGCCGTCAGTCGCTGCGCCAGCGGCTGGAGCGGGTGATGGACATCTCCATCATGCGCGACATGGAAGGGCTGGAGCGCCACATGATCTTCCTGGCCTCGACCGGGTCGGCAGCCCCCTTCATCGGCCTCTTCGGCACGGTATGGGGCATCATGAACGCCTTCACCTCCATCGCTGCCTCCAAGAACACCAGCTTGGCCGTGGTCGCGCCCGGCATCGCCGAGGCCTTGTTCGCCACGGCGCTGGGTCTGGTCGCGGCGATCCCGGCCGTCATCGCCTACAACAAGCTCTCCAACGATCTGGGCCGCTACGCCCAGCGCCTGGAGACCTTTGCCGGGGAGTTCAGCGCGATCCTCTCCCGCCAGCTCGACGAGGACGATTGAGCCATGGCCGGAGGACTGATGCAGGGTTACAGCCGCAAGGGCGGGCACCGGCGCCAGCAGTACCGGCCCATGGCGGAGATCAACGTCACACCCTTCGTGGACGTGATGCTGGTGCTGCTGATCGTCTTCATGGTGACGGCCCCGCTCTTGACCGTGGGCGTGCCGGTGGACCTGCCGGAAACCGAGGCCCAGGCCATCGCCGATCCCGATGAGCCCCTGGTGGTCTCCGTCGACCGCGAGGGCGCCGTCTATCTTCAGGACACTCAGATCGACATGGACAAGCTGGTGCCCCGCCTGATCGCGGTGACCGGCAGCAACCCGGACGCGCGCATCTTCGTGCGCGGCGACCGCGCCATCGCCTACGGCCGGATCATGGAGGTCATGGGGCTGGTCAACGCGGCGGGCTTCAAGAAGGTCGCCCTGATCGCCGAACTTCCCAAGCAGACGCCGGAGGGGGGCAACTGAGCCGATGCGCCGCGCGCTTCTCTATTCGGCAGGTTTGCATGTGGGGCTCTTCACCGCCCTCTATGTAGGCCTGCCCGATAGCCCGCGCGTGATCGAGGTGCCGCCCCCGATCCCGGTGGACGTGGTGACCATCGACGAGGTGACCCGGCCCAAGTCGACCCCGGAGGCGCCGCCCGACAAGCCCGACCCGACGCCGCAGCTCGCTCAGAGCGAGCCGACCCCGCCGCCGCCCGCGCGCACCGCGCCGCCGCCGCCGCCCGCGCCGCCGGAGCCCAAGGCGCTGCCCGAGCCTGCGCCCGCGCCGGAACCCCCGCCGCTGCCCGAGCCGGTCAAGCAGCCGGAGCCCGAGCCCCTGCCGAAACCCGAACCGGAACCCCAGCTTGCGGAGGCCCCGGAACCGGAGCCAGCGCCGGAGCCCGAACCCCAGCCCGAACCGGAGCCGGTGAAACAACCCGAGCCCGAGCCTGAGCAGCAGGCGGAGGCGCCGGATCCCGATGCGCGCCCCAGCCCGCCGGTGCCGCCGGTCAAACCGGCCCTTCAGGTCGCGGAGAAGCCTGACGCTCCGAAGGAGGACCCGCTGGATTCCCTGCTCAACAACGTGCTGAAGGACATCAAGCAGCAGCCCCAGCAGCAGGCGCAGCCCAAGCCGGAGCCGCAGCCCCAGGGGCAGCAGCAGGCGAGCCTCTCCTCGCAGCCCATGTCGATCAGCGAGATCGACAGGATCCGCCGCCACATCGAAAGCTGCTGGAACGTGCCCGCCGGCGCGCGCGACGCGCAGAACCTGGTGGTCGAGTTGCGGCTGGTGATGAACCCCGACGGGCGCGCGCGCAGCGTCGAGGTGGTGGATAGCCAGCGCATGGGCGACCCCTTCTACCGGACGGCGGCGGAGAGCGCGATGCGCGCGGTCCGCGCCTGCGGCGCGCTGCCGGTCCCCCCCAAGAAGTACGACGTCTGGCGGCAGATCACGCTCACCTTCGACCCCTCGCAGATGCTATAGCCCAGCCCAAGGAACCCCAGAAGGAAGACCTCAGGCCATGAAACGACTCTCCCTCCTCCTGATCGCCTTTGCCGCGGTCGCCGCCCTTGCGCTGCAGGTCTCGCCGGCGCGCGCGGAGCTGCGCATCGACATCACGCGCGGTACCTTCGAGCCCTTGCCCATCGCGATCACCGACTTCCATTCCGAAGACGCGGAGTCCGCGCGCCTGGGCGCCGACATCGCCGATGTCGTGACCGCCGATCTGGAGCGCTCGGGCCTGTTCCGGCCGTTGGACCCGCAGGCCTTCATTCAGGACGCCGCCTCGGTCGCGACCGCCCCGCGCTTCGGGGAATGGTCGGTGCTGAAGGCGCAGGCGCTGGTCGCCGGAACCGCGCAGATGCAGTCGGACGGCCGGCTCCGTATCGAGTTCCGCCTTTGGGACGTCTTCGCCCAGCAGCAGATGCTGGGCCTCGCCTACGCCACCACGCCCAACAACTGGCGGCGCATCGGGCACATCATCGCCGACGCGGTCTATAAGCGCCTGACCGGCGAGGAGGGCTACTTCGACACCCGGATCGTCTACATCGCGGAGAGCGGGCCGCAGAACCGGCGCGTCAAGCGCCTGGCGATCATGGATCAGGACGGCGCCAACCACCGCTTCCTGACCGATGGCGCGGACCTGGTGCTGACTCCGCGCTTCTCGCCTTCCACGCAGGAGATCACCTACGTCTCCTACGTGAACGGGACCCCCAGGGTCTATCTCTTCAACCTCAACACCGGCCAGCAGGAAGTGCTGGGCGAGTTCCCCGGCATGTCCTTCGCCCCGCGCTTCGGGCCGGGCGGCAACTCCATCGTCATGAGCCTCGCGCGCAGCGGCAACTCGGATGTCTATACCCTGGACCTGAGGACCCGCGACCTGCGCCGCTTGACGGCGGACCCTTCGATCGACATCTCGCCCTCCTACTCGCCGGACGGGCGGCAGATCGTCTTCAACTCGGACCGGGGTGGCAGCCAGCAGCTCTACGTCATGAACGCGGACGGCTCCAACGTGCGCCGCATTTCTTTCGGGGAGGGCCGCTACGCAACGCCCGTCTGGTCTCCGCGCGGCGACCTGATCGCCTTCACGCGGCTCTATCAGGGCCAGTTCTACATCGGGGTGATGCGGCCCGACGGGAGCGGCGAGCGCATGCTGGTCAACGACTTCCGGGTCGAGGCGCCGACCTGGGCGCCCAACGGACGCGTGCTGGCCTATTTCCGTCAGGGACGGGCGAACAATCGCGGAGAGGTTTCCAGCAAGATCTACACAATCGACCTGACAGGCTTCAACGAGCGGCAGCTTCCGACGCCGATCGATGCCTCCGATCCCGCTTGGTCTCCCTTGATTCCCTAAGGGGTGGACCTTATGCTTTGCGGCCATCTTCAGGGTGATCGGGGGCTGAAGATTCCGCAAAATGGACCGTCAAGACTTCGGGGGGTCCAAATAATTTCGATCAACGACTTGATGCGGAAGGTTCCGCATCAGATTGAGGGGACTTAAAATGCGCTTCAAGCTTCTTTCCATGTTCGCGGCTCTTCTGCTCCTGGGCGCTTGTGAAACTGCTTCGACCAGCGGCGACGCTTCTGGTTCGGGCAGCTCCAGCACCGCCGGCCAGCCCGTGCCGGGCTCTCAGGAAGATCTCGTCGTCAACGTCGGCGACCGCGTCTTCTTCGGGTTTGACGAGTACACTTTGACGGCCGAGGCTCAGTCCACGCTGGACCGCGTCGCGGCCTGGATGCAGTCCAACCCGTCGGTCACCGTGTCCGTCGAAGGGCACGCCGACGAGCGCGGCACGCGTGAGTACAACCTCGCGCTGGGTGAGCGCCGCGCCAACGCAGCCATGAACTACGTGGCGGCGCTGGGCGTCTCTCCCGCCCGGATGCGCACCGTTTCCTACGGTGAAGAGCGTCCGGCCGTGATCGGCTCGAACGAAGCGTCCTGGGCCCAGAACCGCCGCGCCGTCTTCGTCGTCAACTGACGAAGCTCCGCGGCGAGGGGTCCCTGGGACCGCTGCCTAAAGCAAGGCCCGTTTCCGCAGAACAGCGGGACGGGCCTTGCTTTCTTCGACTCGCGCGCTTGCGCCATATTTCTGACAACAAGCTGGGTGAAGAAGAGGGTGACGTTCAGCGGCCTTCGGACCTTGTCGGACGCCTTGTCGTGTCCGGTCCGGCGGCCAGCAAAGCCGATCGCTACGGCCCGACCCAATAGGAACTCAAGGGAGAGAGTCGCCATGACCGCGCTCGCCGCTCCTCATCGCCGACCGGGCGGAGGCATCGCCGCATTCTTTTTCGCAGTCCTGCTCGCCGTTGCCCTTCCGGCAGGCGGCGCCAAGGCTCAGGACCTGCAAAGCCAGATCGAGCGTCTTCAGCGTGAGTTGAGCGACCTCCAGAGCTACGTCTACAGAGGCGGCTCGGGCGGCGCTTCCTCGGGCGCGGCCGTTCAAGAGCTTCCCGCTGGCTCAGCAGCCGATATCCAGGTGCGTCTGGGTGAGCTGGAGACCAGCCTGCGCCAGTTGCGCGGGCAGATCGAGGAGATGAACTACCGCATCCGACAGAACAGCGATCGGCTTGAGCGCTTCATCAACGACGCGGAATACCGCCTGACCGTTCTTGAGGGCGGCGATCCCGTAACACCGCCGCCCAGCGCGTCGAGCGCAGCGCCCTCGGCTTCTCAGGATAGCGCCTCGGCAGCCCCGCAAGTTCAGAGCCAGACCCAAGGCTCCAGCGGCGTCTCCTCAAGCGGTGTCGCCACCGGCAGCTCGACGGTCGGTTCGCTGGGGCAGGTGTCCGAGAACAGCCTCGCGGCCGTCCAGCAGCAGCGCAGCGTTTCCGGGGATCAGAGCGGCAGCGGTCAAGCGGCGGCTGAAAGCGCGCCGCAGACGGCGGCGGCGCCCTCCAGCGGCCCGGTCACCTTGCCGGACGGCTCGCCGGAGGATCAGTACAGCTTTGCCCTCGGCCTGTTGCGCCAGACCCGTTTCGACGACGCCCAGGTGGCCCTCGACGCCTTTCTGGAGCAGAACCCCAATCACGACCTCGCCCCCAACGCCAAGTACTGGCTGGGCGAGACCTATTACGTTCGCGCCGACTACCAGAACGCGGCGGTCACCTTCGCCGAGGGCTTCCAGCAGTTTCCGCAGGGGTCGAAGGCCCCGGACAATCTGCTCAAGCTCGGCATGTCGCTGGGCCAGCTGGGCGACAAGCAGAACGCCTGCGCCACCTTCGCCCAGCTTCAGCAGCGCTTCCCGAACGCGCCCAGCAACATACAGCAGAAAGCCCAACTGGAGCGCCAGCGTCTCGGCTGCTAGCCGTGATGGCTGAAGCGCCGCGCCCGCAGGCCCGAGGACTGGAGGAGCGCTTCGCCGCGGCCGTCTCCTGGCTGGAGGCGGCCAGGGGACGTAGGCTCGGCCCGTCTCCACGGCTTGCCGTGGGGCTTTCGGGCGGCGGCGATTCCCTGGCGCTCACCTGTCTTCTGAGCGATTGGCTGCGGCCACGCGGCGGACGCCTTTTGGCCCTGACCGTCGATCACCGTCTGCGCGAAGGATCGCGCGCCGAAGCCGAGGCGGCGGGGAAGGCGGCGACCGCGCTGGGCGCGGAGCACCGCATCCTGACCTGGCGGCGCGCTGCCGTCGGTCCGGCTCTCCAGGCGCGGGCCCGGGCCGCGCGGCTCGAGCTTCTGGAAGCAGCCTGCCGGGAAGCGGGGGTTGAGGCGCTCTTTCTCGGCCACACGCTCGAAGATCAGGCGGAGACCTTCCTCCTGCGGCTGGAGGCGTCCAGCGACCTGCCTGGACTTTCCGGCATGGCGGCGCTGAGACGGCGGGGGGCGGTGGAGCTTTGGCGCCCGCTTCTGGGCGAAGGGCGTCAGGAGTTGCGAGGCTTCCTGCTGGCGCGCGGGCTGACCTGGAGCGACGACCCTTCCAACGAAGACCCCTCTTTCAGCCGCGTGCGTCTGCGCCGCCTGCTGCCGTCCCTTGCGGAAGAAGGCGTGACCCCGGCCCTGCTCGCCGCGACCGCGCGGGACCTCGGCCTGCTGCGCGCGCGTCTGGAGCCCCTCATCGAAGAGCGGTTGACGCGGACCGCGTCGCTTGAGCCGGAGGGTCTGCTGCGCTTGAGGCGCGAGGAGCTTCTCCAGGGGCCAGAACCGCTCGCGCTTTGGTGTCTGGCGCGGGCGGTGACGGCAATCGGCGGCGCGCCCTACCAGCCGCGCCGCGACTCCCTGGAGCGTCTCCATGAGGCGGTGCAGGCGCCCGACTTTCCGGGCGCCACGCTGGGGGGCTGCCGGATCCTGCCGAGGCAAGGCGAACTTCTGGTTTTCCGCGAGGCCGCAGGGCTGCCCGAGCCTCGAAGTCTCGAAGGGCAAGAACGCTTGTTGTGGGACGGGCGCTTTGAGCTGACCTTCTCCGGGGCTGCCAAAGGCTTTAGGCTGGCGCCCCTGGGGCCGGACGGCTGGGCCGCGCTGAAGCAAGCGGAACCCGCCTTGGCGGCGAAGGTCCGGGCGCGCCTGCCGGTGGAGGCCTGCCACCCCTTGCCAGCGCTTTTCGACGCTGCGGGACTGGCCGCTCTGCCGGCCTTGGACTGCCGCCGTGCCGATCTGACGCAGCCGCTTTGCTTGAGTTCGGAATTTGCGCCGTTAAATCCTTTGAAACATGAACGCTTTACAGTTGCCCCGCCCGAAAGGCACATTATCTATTGAGGGCGTGGGAACGATTTCTGCCGCCGGCCACTGAGGGCCGCCTTGGCCAAAGTGGAGCCCGAGAGGACGAAAGACCGTGAATTTTAGCCGCAACGCCGCTCTTTGGATCGTCATCATCCTATTGCTTTTCACGCTTTTCAGCGTGTTTCAGGGTGCCGGCACCGGGACGCCGCAACAGCAGCTCGCCTATTCCGACTTCATGAACCGCGTCGACACCGGTGAGGTGCGCGATGTGTTGATTCAGGGCGACCGCGTCTCAGGAACCTTCACCGACGGGACCTCTTTCCAGACCTATGCGCCGCCCAATGACTCCTCGCTGGTTGACCAGTTGATGAGCAACGGGGTGCGCGTCCAGGCGTCGCCGGAAGAGACTCAGTCGACCCTGATGACCATACTCATCTCCTGGTTCCCGATGTTGCTGCTGATCGCCGTGTGGATTTTCTTCATGCGGCAGATGCAGTCCGGGTCCGGCAAGGCCATGGGCTTCGGCAAGTCGCGGGCGCGCCTGCTGACCGAGAAGACCGGGCGCGTCACCTTCGAGGACGTCGCCGGCATCGAAGAGGCCAAGCAGGAGCTGGAGGAGATCGTCGAGTTCCTGCGCGACCCGCAGAAGTTCCAGCGCCTCGGCGGACGCATCCCCAAGGGCGTGCTGCTGGTCGGCCCTCCGGGTACCGGTAAGACGCTTCTGGCCCGCGCCATCGCCGGCGAGGCCAATGTGCCCTTCTTCACCATTTCCGGCTCCGACTTCGTGGAGATGTTCGTGGGCGTCGGCGCGAGCCGCGTGCGCGACATGTTCGAGCAGGGCAAGAAGAACGCCCCCTGCATCATCTTCATCGACGAGATCGACGCCGTCGGCCGTCATCGCGGCGCCGGTCTCGGCGGCGGCAATGACGAGCGGGAGCAGACCCTCAACCAGTTGCTGGTCGAGATGGACGGCTTCGAGTCCAACGAGGGCGTGATCCTGATCGCTGCCACAAACCGTCCGGACGTGCTGGACCCCGCGCTGCTGCGCCCGGGCCGCTTCGACCGTCAGGTGGTGGTGCCCAATCCCGATGTGCTGGGCCGTGAACAGATCCTGCGCGTTCACATGCGCAAGGTGCCCCTGGCTCCCGATGTGGACGCCCGCGTGGTTGCGCGCGGCACGCCGGGCTTCTCCGGCGCCGACCTCGCCAACCTGGTCAACGAAGCGGCTCTCATCGCCGCGCGCGCGGGCAAGCGCGTGGTGACCCAGGCGGACTTCGAGAACGCCAAGGACAAGGTCCTGATGGGCGCGGAGCGCCGCTCCATGGTCATGACCGACGAGGAGAAGGAGCTGACCGCCTATCACGAGGCGGGGCACGCCCTGGTGGGCCTCTTCGTGCCGGGCAACGATCCGCTCCATAAGGTGACGATCATCCCGCGCGGCCGCGCGCTGGGTGTCACCATGAACCTGCCCGAGCGGGACCGTTACGGCTATAAGCGCAACGAGATCACCGCGAAGCTGGCCATGATGTTCGGCGGCCGCGTCGCCGAGGAGATCATCTACGGTCCGGCCAACGTGACCACCGGTGCGGGCAACGACATCCAGCAGGCGACCAACCTCGCGCGCCGCATGGTGACCGAGTGGGGCATGAGCGAGAAGCTCGGCCCGCTGCGCTATGAGGAGAACCAGGAAGAGGTCTTCCTGGGGCACTCCGTGGCGCGTTCCCAGAGCGTCTCCGAGGCGACCTCGCAGCTGATCGACGAAGAGATCCGCAGCATCATCGACGAGGCCGAGACCAAGGCCAAGGAAGTGCTGAACGAACATCTCGACGACCTGCACGCCGTGACCAAGGGTCTGTTGGAGTACGAGACGCTTTCGGGCGACGAGGTTCGCGCGCTGATCCGCGGCGAGACCATCGACCGCTCAGGTCCTGGCGACGCCGCTGCCGGCGGGTCTTCCAGCGGCCGCCGCGCCTCCGTGCCCTCCAGCGGCAAGTCCAAGGGCGGCGACGCCGGCGGCCTGTCACCGGAGCCGCAGCCGGGAAGCTGACGCAAGGCTCAAGCCATTGATCTTCAGGCGGGAGCGGTTCTAGAACAGGGCCGCTCCCGTTTCCTTTTCAAACAGTCCGGCGGGCCCCTGAATGGCCGAGACCTCTGAGCAAAACCTTTCGGCAAGCGTGATCCTGACCCCTTTGGGCCTGGACCTCGCGGACTCGCTGCCGCCGACCGCCCAGCGGCTTGCGGGCGGGAACCGGGGCTTCACCGCCGTGGAGGTGCGGATCTGGGATGGCGCGCGGGTTTCGCTGAAGGAGACCGTGACCGCCGACGCCCTGCTTCCCTGGGCCTCGACGCAGGCCCCCCGGCATCTGGAGGCGATCGAGGCGGCTTTGGCCCGGCTCACCGCGCCTCGCGCGGACTTCGCCGGCGTCCAGATGGACCGCGCCTGCCTCATGGGCGTGATCAACGTCACCCCCGACAGCTTTTCCGATGGCGGAGACCACCTGGACGCCGAACGGGCGATCGAAGCCGGGCTCGCCATGCGCGAGGCCGGGGCCGACCTGCTGGACGTGGGCGGAGAGTCGACCCGGCCCGGCGCCGATCCGGTCCCCCTGGAAGAGGAGCTGAAGCGCGTCCTGCCGGTGATCGAAGGCTTGGCGAAGGAGGGCGCCCTTGTCTCCGTCGACACCCGCCATGCCGAGGTGATGCGCGCGGCCAGGGAGGCCGGCGCGGCGGTCTTGAACGACGTCACTGCTCTTCAGGGTGAGCCCGGCTCGCTGCGCGCCGCGGCTGAAAGCGGGCTGCCCGTGGTCCTGATGCACATGCAGGGCGAGCCCCAGACCATGCAGAAGGACCCGCGCTACGAGGACTGCCTCAGCGAGGTCTACGCCTTTCTTGAAACCCGGATCGCCGCGGCCGAGGCGGAGGGAATCCCGAGGCAGCGGATCGCCGTCGATCCCGGCATTGGGTTCGGCAAGACGATCGAGCATAACCTTGAGCTGCTGCGCGGCCTGGGGGCCTTTCACGGCCTCGGCTGCCCGATCCTGCTGGGTGTCAGCCGCAAGCGCTTCATCGGGCGTTTGAGCCGCGACGAGCCCGCCAAGGAGCGCGGCCCCGGCTCCATCGCCTGCGCGCTCACCGGTCGCTCGCGCGGCGCGCAGATCTTCCGGGTCCACGATCTGGCGGAAACGCGGCAGGCCATGACGCTCTTTTCAGTGATCGAGGGAATGGAGCCGCCGCCTGCAAAGCTGCTATAAGCAGAACGGACTTTAGCGGAAGGACGTAGCTGGAGCGCATGAACGCCAAGCGCAAACTCTTCGGCACCGACGGCATACGGGGCCGCGCCAACCAGGAGCCGATCACGGCCGAACTGGCGCTGGCGCTGGCCATGGCCGCGGGCTCGCACCACCGTGGCCGCCATGGGCTGGCCGTGATCGGCAAGGACACGCGGCTTTCCGGCTACCTGCTGGAACCCGCGCTGACGGCCGGCTTCATCGCGGTTGGGATGGACGTGGTGCTGCTGGGTCCGCTGCCGACGCCCGCCGTGGGGATGCTGACCCGCTCGCTGCGCGCCGACCTCGGCGTGGTGATCTCCGCGTCCCACAACCCCTTCGACGACAACGGCATCAAGTTTTTCGGGCCGGACGGGTTCAAGCTCTCGGACGAGGTCGAGGCCACCATCGAGACCCGCGTTGAAGAGGGCACCGAGAGCCTGAGGGTGGACGCCAGCGACCTGGGCCGCGCGCGCCGCCTGGACGACGCCCGTGGCCGCTATATCGAGTTCGTCAAGCAGAGCCTGCCGCGCCGTCAGCGCCTGGAGGGCTTGAAGGTCGTGCTCGACTGCGCCCATGGCGCGGCCTACGCGGTGGCGCCCGCCGTGCTCTTCGAGCTGGGTGCGGAGGTGATCGCCATGGGCGTCACCCCGGACGGCACCAACATCAACAAGGATTGCGGCGCCACCGCGCCCCAGGCGCTTTCAAAACGCGTCGTCGAAGAGGGCGCGGACCTCGGCATCGCGCTGGACGGCGACGCCGACCGGGTCATCCTGGTCGACGAGAAGGGCCGGGTGATCGACGGCGACCAGGTCATGGGCCTCATCGCCTCGCGCTGGCTGGAGGCGGGCTTGCTGAAGGGCGGCGGGGTCGTGGCCACGGTCATGTCCAACCTCGGCCTGCAACGCCATCTGGAGAACTTCGGCATCGGGCTGGAGCGCACGCCGGTCGGCGACCGCTATGTGGTGGAGCGCATGCGCGCGGGCGGCTTCAACCTCGGCGGCGAACAGTCCGGCCACATCGTCATGACCGATCACTCCACCACCGGTGACGGGTTGATCGCGGCGCTTCAGGTGCTCTCCGCGCTGGTCGCGTCGGACAAGCCGGCGAGCGAGCTGCTCGCGGTCTTCGACCCGGTGCCCCAGGTGCTGAAGAACGTGAAGGTGACGGATCGCGGGGTCATCGACACCCCCGCCTTCGCCGAGGCGGTCCGCGCGGGCGAGGCGGCGCTGGGCCGGGGCGGCCGTCTGGTGATACGGCCCTCCGGCACCGAGCCGCTGATCCGGGTCATGGCCGAGGGCGACGATCCGGCCCTGGTCAACGAGGTGGTCGACGGCCTGATCGAGCGCATCGGGACGGGGGCATGACCGACATCCATCCGGGTGAAAAACGCGGCCGCGTCCTGATCGTCGCCGGGTCCGATTCCGGGGGCGGTGCGGGCATTCAGGCCGACATCAAGGCGGTGACGGCGCTGGGCGGCTTCGCGGCCACGGCGATCACGGCGCTCACGGCCCAGAACACCAAGGGGGTCTTCGGGGTCCAGGGCGTGGAACCCGGCTTCATCCGCCAGCAGATGCTGGTGGTGCTGGAGGACATCGGCGCCGACGCCATCAAGACCGGCATGCTGCACGACGTCGCGACCATCGAAGCAGTGACCGGGGTGCTGGAACATCTGGAACAGCCCATCGTGGCCGATCCGGTCATGGTGGCGCAGAGCGGCGCGCGCCTGCTCGAAGACAACGCCGTGGAGGCGCTGACCGCCCGCCTCCTGCCCCTGGCGGCGATCCTGACGCCCAACATTCCCGAGGCCGAGGTGCTGTCGGGCATCCAGATCGAGGATGAGCGCGGCATGCAGGCGGCTGGGGAGGCGCTGCTGGCGCTCGGCCCCAAGGCGGTGCTGGTCAAGGGCGGGCACCGGGCGGGAGAAGAGATGGTTGACCTGCTGGTCACCCCAAGCGGCACGCGGCGTTTCGCCGACCCGCGCATCGATACTCAGGAGACCCACGGCACCGGCTGCACCCTGGCCTCCGCCATCGCAACCGGGCTCGCCCAGGGCATGGCGGTCGAGGACGCGGTGGCCCGCGCGCGCCGCTATCTGCGCGCCGCGCTGATGGCCGCCCCCGGCTTCGGTGAGGGTCAGGGGCCGGTAGGCCACGGCGTCACCGTGCGGCCCTTTGACTGAAACCCCTTTTGACGGCTTTCGCGAGACACCCCATGACGCTCTATTTTGAAGACTTCACGGTCGGTCGCCGCTTCACCACGCTGGGCTGCACCATCACCGAAGCGCAGATCCTGGATTTCGCCTTCACCTACGATCCGCAGCCCTTCCATCTGGACAAGACGGCCCCGGACAATCCCTTCGGCGGGTTGATCGCCAGCGGCTTCCAGACGCTGCTGATCGGCTTTCGGATGTTCTATCAGGCCAACATCATCAATGCCTGCAACACCGCCTCTCCGGGCATGGACGAAGTGCGCTGGCTGAAGCCGGTCTATCCCGAGGACACGCTGCACGTCGAGGCTGAGGTTTTGGAGCAGACGCCCTCCAGCAGCAAGCCCGACCGGGGCAGGGTCATCCTGGCCTACAGCGTCGTCAATCAGGAGGGCGAGCCGGTCATGACCTTCAAGATCATCCACATCTTCCGACGCCGGCCCGAGGACAGCGCAGCCTAGAGCGGCCAGACCAGCAGGATCACCGGCACCGCGACCGAGATCAGCAGGATGTCGAGGATCGCGCCCATCCGCCAGTAATCGCTGAACTTGTAGCCGCCGGGCCCCATGACCAGCAGATTCGACTGGTGCCCGATGGGCGTCAGGAAGGTGGCCGAGGCGCCGACCGCCACGGCCATGAGGAAGGGGTCCGGGTTGGAGCCCAGTCCCGCGGCGATGGCGAGCCCGATGGGCGCCATCAAGACGGCGGTGGCGGCGTTGTTCATGATGTCGGTCAGCAGCATCGTGACCATCATCAAAAGCGCCAGGATCGCCCAGGGCGGAAGCGTTTCCTTCAAGGCCAGCAAAGGCGCCGTGATGGTCGCGGCGGTCCCGCTGGACTCCATGGCCGCGCCGACCGGGATCATCGCGCCCAGCAGTACGATGATGGGCCAGTCGATGGCCTCGTAAGCCTCGCGCAGCCGGATGTTCTTGATCAGCACCAGCGCCATGGCCGCGAGCACGAAGGCGATCTGGGGCGGCAGGAGTCCGGCGAGCAGGGTCGCGACCGCCGCGCCGAAGACCGCGATGGGCTTCCAGTCCAGCCTTTCGTTTCGGGTTTCAGGCAGGTCGCGCTCGGCCAAAGGCAGCACGCCCAGCAGCGTGAAGGTCGCGGGCATGGCGTCGCTCTCGCCTTGCAGCAGCAAGACGTCGCCGGCCTGGAAGCGCACCTGACCGAGCCGGGTGGTCACGCGCTCGCCATGACGCGAAACGCCCAAGAGGTTCAGGCCATAGGCGGTGTGAAGCCGAAGGTTTCTAACGGTGCGTCCCTCGAAGCGCGACCCCGGCGTCACCACCACCTCGCTGAGGCCGACGCGCTCACTGCGCAGCGGGCTGCGCTCGGGCTCCGGCGCGCCGACCAACTCCAGGCCCGCTGGCTCCAGCACCCGCTTGAGGGTCGCGGGGTCGGTCTCCAGGACCAGCAGGTCGCCTTCCTGCAAACGCAGGTAAGGGGAGGGGGCCAGCATGCGGTCCTTGCGCCGTTCCAGCGCGACCACGGCCAGGTCCGACTGGGCCAGCGTTTCCAACTCGACCAGCCGCTTGCCCACGAAATCCGAGTCCTCGGCGAGCCGCACCTCGGTGATGTAGTCCTGAATCTTGAAGCGCTCCGTGGTGGTTTCGCGCGCCTTGTCGCGGATCGGCAGAAGGCGCCAGCCGAGAAAGCCGATATAGATCAGGCCCACCGCCACGACACAGAGACCGACCGGAGAGAAATCGAAGAGCTTGAAGGGTTCGCCCAGCCGCTCGGCCCGGATGGTGGAGATGATGATGTTCGGCGGCGTGCCGATCAGGGTGGTCATCCCGCCCAGCAGCGAGCCGAAGGAGATCGGCATGAGGAGCTGGCTCGGCGGTCGGTTGCTGGCGTTCGCGGCGTTGATCGCGACCGGCAACATCAGGGCGAGCGCACCGACATTGTTCATGAAGGCCGAGAGCATCATGGTGACGCCGGTGAGCGCCGCCACCTGCAGCGCCGGGAAATGGCGGCTGGGGCGCAGGGCCCGCCCGATTCCGTGGACCACGCCGCTGCGCTCCAGGCTGCGCGAGACGATCAGGATGCTGGCGACCGTGATCACCGCCGGATGACCGAAACCGGCGAAGGCCTCGCCCGCCGGGACCAGCCCGGTCAGCACGGCGGCCATGAGCGCGCCCAGCGCCACCATGTCGTAGCGCAGGCGTCCCCACGCGAACAGCGCCAGGGTCGCGGCCACGATCGCCAGAAGAATCATCTCTTGAGGCATGAGGTTGAGCGCCCCTCCATCGGTCAACGCGAAGGCCATTCTCCATGCCGTGCGGGACGGTTGAAAGGGCTAATTCTGTTGCGCTGCAACAAGCGCAGCTGCGCTGCCTTACCGGCGGTCCGGGAAAAGCAGGCGGAAAAGGCGGGATTTCTGGCCAGGCGGTCGTTGACGCGCCGCAGCACGCTGCCTACACTCCGCGCCTCAAAGCGCCAGAGAGCGACCACTTTATCAAAAGGAACGACAGATGAGCGATCCGGCGGGGCAGCCTCCCAAGCCCACGCAGCGTCCGCGCAATCCCAATTTCTCTTCAGGGCCCTGCAGCAAGCGCCCCGGCTGGTCGGTGGCGGATCTCGAGTCGGCCTTTCTGGGGCGCTCTCACCGCGCCAAGGAGGGCAAGGCCCGCCTCGCGGAGGTCATCGAGCGCTCGCGCAGCCTGCTGGGTCTGCCTGAGGACTGGCGTCTGGGCATTGTTCCGGCCTCCGACACCGGTGCGGTGGAGATGGCCATGTGGAGCCTTCTGGGCGCGCGCGGCGTGGACCTGCTGGCCTGGGAATCCTTCGGCAAGGGCTGGGTGACCGATGCGGTCAAGCAGTTGAAGCTGGACGACGCCCGCGTGATCGAAGCGGCCTACGGAGATATTTGTGATCTGGGCGCCCTCGATGGGTCGCGCGATCTGGTCTTTACCTTCAACGGCACCACCTCCGGCGTGCGCGTGCCCGATGACGGCCTGCCGCCGCTGGGCGAGGGTCTGCGCATCTGCGATGCGACGTCCGCGGCCTTCGCCATGCCTCTGCCCTTCGACCGGCTGGATGTGGTCACCTGGTCCTGGCAGAAGGTTATGGGCGGAGAGGCCGCGCACGGCATGCTCGCCTTGAGCCCGCGGGCGGTCGAGCGGCTGGAGAGCTACAGCCCGCCCTGGCCGCTGCCCAAGATCTTCCGCCTGACCAAGGGCGGCAAGCTCATCGAGGGGGTCTTCAAGGGGGAGACGATCAATACCCCTTCGATGCTTTGCGTGGAGGATCAGCTCGACAGTTTGAAATGGGGCGAGAGCATCGGCGGACTGCCCGCGTTGGTCGAGCGCTCCCAGGCGAACCTGCGCGCGGTCGAATCCTGGATCGCGGACAGCGAATGGGCGGCTTTCCTCGCCGAAAGCCCGGAGACGCGCTCTTCCACCTCGATCTGCCTGAAGATCGTCGATCCCTGGTTCGAGTCGCTGGATGAAGGAGCCCAGGCGGGCGTGCCCAAGGCCCTGGCCGGTCTGTTGGAAAAGGAAGGCGTGGCGTTCGACA
>JARRJC010000022.1 GCA_037379885.1 Limibacillus sp. | reverse complement strand
TCAAATCCTGTACGCTTTTGGCCGTTCAGGCCGAAGGCGCGTCCGTGACCAGCATTGAAGGCCTCGCCCAGGGCGGCGAACTGCACCCCATGCAGGCGGCCTTCAAGGAACATCACGGCCTGCAGTGCGGTTTCTGCACCCCGGGCATGGTGATGAGCGCGGTTGATCTGCTTCAGCACAACCCGGACCCCAGCGAAAAAGAGGTCCGCGATTGGCTCGAGGGCAACATATGCCGCTGCACGGGCTATCACAACATCGTCAAGGCCGTGCTCGACGCCGCACAGCAGATGCGCGGCGGCCAGCAGGCTGCGGAGTAAGACTCCGCCCGGGCTCCGCCTGCCGCCGGACGGCGCGGCGCAGCCAGAGCAGACGAGAGATTACAGGGAAGGAATCCCATCATGTCCACAGACGGAATCGGCGCTGCGATCAAGCGCAAGGAAGACCACAGATTTCTGACCGGCAAGGGCCGCTACACGGATGACTTCAATCGGCCCGGCCAGGGCTACGCGGTCATGGTCCGCAGCCCCCATGCCCACGCCAATCTCACCGGCATCGACAAGAGCGCGGCTGAGGGCATGCCCGGCGTGCTCGGCGTCTTCACCAACGCCGACATGGAGGCCGACGGCATCGTAGGCGCCCTGCCCGCCGGCTGGGTGATCACCAACAAGGACGGCTCGCAGATGAAGACGCCGGGCCACCCGATCCTGGCGAAGGGCAAGGTCCGCTACGTCGGTGACCCGGTCGCCATCGTCGTGGCCGAGACTCTGGCCCAGGCCCGTGACGCGGCAGACGCGCTGGAGGTCAGCTACGAAGAACTGCCCGCCTCCATCGACCCCGCGACCACCTGCGATGACGGCAAGCCGCAGCTCTTCGAGGAGGCGCCGAACAACGAGTGCTTCGATTGGGAGATCGGCGACAAGGATGCTGTCGAGGAAGCCTTTTCCAAGGCCAAGCACATCACAACGCTCAACATCATCAACAACCGCCTGATCCCGAACGCCATGGAACCCCGCGCCGCGCTGGGCGAATACGACAGCGGCTCGGACATGATGACCATCTACACCACGAGCCAGAACCCGCACGTAGCCCGGCTCGTGATGTCGGCTTTCGTGGGTCTCGCGCCTGAGCACAAGCTGCGCATCATCGCCCCGGACGTGGGCGGCGGCTTCGGATCCAAGATCTACATCTATTCCGAGGAGGTCGCCTGCGCCTACGCCTCGAAGAAACTGGGCGTACCGGTGAAGTGGACCGCTGACCGGTCCGAAAGCTTCCTGTCGGACGCGCATGGCCGCGACAACGTCACCGAGGCGAGCCTTGCCGTCGACGAGAACGGCAAGATCCTGGGCCTGCGCGAAAAGACCATCGCCAACCTGGGCGGCTATGCAAGCCTCTTCGGCACGGTGACGCCGACCTATCTGCATTCACTGCTGCTGTCGGGGCAGTACGTAATCCCGAACATCTACTCGGAGGTACGCGGCGTCTACACCAACACCGCCCCGGTCGACGCTTACCGAGGCGCGGGCCGGCCCGAGGCGACCTACATCGTCGAGCGGCTGATGGAGGAGACGGCGCGCGAACTGGGCATGGACCCCGCTGAGTTCCGCCGCCAGAACTTCATTCAGGAGTTCCCCTACCAGACGCCGGTGATCCTCGCCTACGATTGCGGCGACTTCTCTGCGCACCTCAACAAAGCCCTGGAACTAGCTGATTATAAAGGCTTTGCGGATCGCAAAGCGGACTCGGAGAGCCGAGGCAAGCTGCGCGGTGTCGGCTTCTCTTGCTACATCGAAGCCTGCGGCATCGCCCCCTCGGCGGCGGTCGGTTCCCTGGGCTCCGGCGTGGGCCTCTGGGAGAGCGCCGAGATCCGCTTCAATCCGACCGGACAGGTGATCGTCAACACCGGTTCGCACAGCCACGGGCAAGGTCACGAGACGACTTTCGCCCAGCTCATCTCGAGCTATCTCGGCGTTCCCTCCGAACAGGTAGAGATCGTGCATGGCGACACCGAGCGCACGCCCTTCGGCATGGGGACCTACGGGTCCCGCTCGCTGGCGGTCGGCGGCTCGGCCATCGTCAAGGCGGCGGAGAAGATCATCGACAAGGGCCGTAAGATCGCAGCCCACCTGCTGGAGGCGTCGGAGTCGGACATCGACTTCGCCGACGGCAAGTTCACGGTGAAGGGCACCGACAAGGCCAAGTCGATCCAGGAGATCGCCTTTGCCGCCTACGTGCCTCACAACTACCCCGAAGGCCTGGAGCCCGGGCTCCACGAGAACGCCTTCTACGATCCCCTGAACTTCACCTTCCCCTCCGGCACGCAGATCTGTGAGGTGGAGGTCGATCCGGATACAGGCGTGGTGGAGATCGTCAGCTTCACCGCCGTCGACGACTTCGGAAAGATCATCAACCCCATGATCGTCGAAGGTCAGGTTCACGGCGGCATCGCCCAGGGCGTCGGTCAGGCGCTCTGCGAGCAGACCGTCTACGACCTGGAGAGCGGGCAGCTGCTGTCCGGTTCCTACATGGACTACTGCATGCCGCGGGCCGACAACCTGCCGGACCTGAAGCTCGGCTTCACGGAGACCGAGAACCCGAGCAATCCGCTGGGCGTAAAGGGCTGCGGCGAAGCAGGGGCGATCGCCGCCCCCGCCGCCGTCATGAACGCCGTCACAAACGCCATCGGGACTGATATGCAGATGCCTGCCACGCCGGAACGCGTGTGGCGCGCCCTGCAGTCCAAGTCCACGTCCATGGCAGCCGAGTAAGGAGGTTTATCCATGTATAACTTCGAGTATCACAGGCCCTCCTCCCTCGACGAGGCGGCGAAGGCCCTGAGCAGCGGCGACGACACGAAGATCGTGGCCGGCGGCATGACGCTGGTGCCGACGCTGAAACAGCGCCTTGCCATGCCTTCCGACGTCGTCGACCTGGGCGGCATCGCCGAGATCAAAGGCATCTGCGAGGAAGACGGCGCGGTCGTTGTCGGCGCAATGACCACCCACGCCGAGGTCGCCGCCAACGACACCGTCAAGGCCAAGATCCCGGCCCTGGCGGCGCTCGCGGGCGGTATCGGCGATCCGCAGGTCCGCAACCGCGGCACCATCGGCGGCTCCATCGCCAACAACGACCCGGCGGCGGACTACCCGGGCGCCGTGGTCGGCCTGGGCGCCACGGTGCGCACCAACAAGCGGGAGATCGCGGGCGACGACTTCTTCACCGGCATGTTCGAGACGGCGCTGGACGACGACGAAATCATCGTCTCGGTCTCCTTCCCCGTGCCGGACGCCGCCGCCTATCAGAAGTTCGACAACCCGGCTTCGCGCTATGCAATCGTCGGTGTCTTCGTGGCGAAGACCGCCGACGGCGTCCGGGTCGCCGTGACCGGCGCCGGCCCTTGCGTCTTCCGCTCTTCCGAGATGGAAAGCGCGCTCGCCAGCAACTTCTCCGCCGACGCCATCTCGGGCATCTCGGTGGCGGCGGATGGGCTCAACAGCGATATCCACGCCTCCGCCGACTATCGCGCGCACCTGGTGGGCGTGATGGCGCGCCGCGCGGTTTCCGCCGCCGGATAAGCCTTCAGCCGATAGTCTCGGTGACTGGAACGCCGGACCCTCGCGACAGGGTCCGGCGTTTCGTCTTTCCGGGAGGGACCCGGCAGGGTTAGCCTTTCATCCATGAAGCGATTCCTGCTCATCGCCGCCGGTGCGACCTCCCTTTGCATCGTCCTGGTTCTGGTCGCTGCGTTAGGCTTCCGGAGCACCCTCGCCGAGTGGGCGCTGAAGCGCGTCCTGGAGCAGCAGGGGCACAAGACCGAACTGACGGTCTCCGCCTTCACGGGCAATCAAGTCATCATCACCGGCATCAGAAGCGATGCGGCATCGGTCGAACGCCTGACCGTCGACTACAGACCTTCAGACCTCTTGTCGGGTCGCCTGGAGGGCATCGACGTGCAGGGGTTGAGAGCCAACCTAGACCTTTCCGCGCCCAGCGGCGCTTCCGGTGGATTGCCCGATCTTCCTCCTCTCCCCCCGATCCGGCTCCGCGACGCCCGGGTCGCGGTTACGACGCCCCAGGGGCCCGTGACGGCCAGGATCGAGGGGCGCCTCGTCAATCCGGAAGCAAAGCTGCTTTCAGCACACTTGATGCTCGATCTGGACAGTGACTTTGGGCGCTTTTCGGGCCCCCTGGACGCGGTCCTGAAGGACCTGGAGCCCAGCTTCCTGGAACTCAATCTGGATGGCCAGGCGCTGCTCTGGGAGGGCCGGGATCTTGGGCCTTCCACGCTCCTCGTCAGGCTCAGCGAAGACCGCTTCACCGGCACTCTCCATTTGCAGGCCCCCGCCAACAAAGGACGTCTCGACGCCACGCTCGGTTCTTTGCGAACTCGTGAAGATCTGACGCTGGAGGCCGCCTTCTCGCTTCAGCCTGAGAGCCCGCTCTGGTCCCTCGTCCCGGCGGAAGGTCTGCAAGCGGAAGGATCGCTCGCCGCTGACGTCTCCCTGCCACGACCCCTGGATGCCGTCACCCGCCTCGGCGACGCCGGGATGTCGCCTGCGACCTTACTCTCCGCCCTGATCGCTCTTGGGGTGGAAAGCGACATCTCTCTCGACCTTCGCGAGCTAACGGCAAAAGACAGCCCACGGCCACTGGACGCCGCGATGCGGCTGAAGCAGGGCGCCAAGGGCGCGAGTCTTGAGGGGACCCTGGGCGGGCCATCCGACCCAACCCGCCTGGACCTCCGGGCCAATCTGGAGAGCGCGGGGGAGCTATTGCTGGGGAGCCTTTCTTTCGAGGGGGCGCTGGCGGGCGACGACGCCATCCTGAGGGCCCTGGTCCCTTCCGCGCCCGAGGGCACCCTCAGCTTCAGCGGAGAGCTTTCCGCGACCCAACCGCCCGGCATGCCGGAAGGCTTCGACGCGCTGCTCGCCGCAGCGCCGAGCGGCAAGCTCTCGCTTGCCGGAGAGAAGCTGGCCTGGAAAGACATCTTGAGCGGGGGCGAACTCACAACCGAGGTCGTAATAGAAACCGATGGAGGTGAACTGGTCCTGACGCTGGCGGGCGACAGCCGCTTGAGCGGCAAAGCGGGACCGGGATTGATGCTGCCGGACTTCCTCGCTTCGGACGAGGTAATCACGCTCCGGCCGACTGGCGACGCCCTTGCGCTGGCGGTGAGAGATGTGGGCGGGTCCCTAAGGATCGAATGCGGCGGCGGCATGGAAGTCACGCAGGCAGAGCGCCGCCTTGAACAGCAGGGCGCGATCACCCTTGATCTGGAGGCGGAGGGCCCGGTTCTGACCGGCCGGGCGCTGTCCTTGACCGCCGGTTCACTTCCCCTGCCGCAGGCCACTCTGACCGACGGCAGCTACAGGGGCGCCCTCGACTACAAGGAAGGCGAATTGGCGCTCGACGGCGCGCTTTCCGCCACGCTCGCTATTGAAGGCGCTGGCGGTTTGGCGGCGCAATCCCTGTCCCTAGACGGTCCTCTAGAGTTTCACCACGAGCCGCGCGCGCGTGCAGTCACCTTCCCGCAGGGCCTCACGGTTTCCTTTACCGAGGGCCTCACCATGAAGGATTTCACCATCCGCCCATCCGAGGCGCTTCGGATAGAGACACTTTCCGCCCGCCATGCAGAGACGCTTGAGGCCCTGACCCTTGAGGCATCACTGCCCGCCCTCGCGATCACGGGCCCCGCGCGGCTTGACGTTCAGCCGGGCGGCAGACTGTCCTTGAGCCTTGAAGACAGTGTTTTGATCGGCGAAACCCTGTTGCCGTCTCTTGGCCTGCCCGATCAGGCCGCGTCGCTGGAGGGCCTTGCGCTCTCGGCCAATCTCTCAGCCGAAACCCTTCCGGAACTGAGGCCTTCCGGCGACGGCCCAGCGGTGACGCTGGCGATTGCGGAGATCCTGCATCCTGCGCTTTCAGACGCCGCAATGTCGGTTTCCGCCACCCAGGCAGAAGCGGCGGTCGCCTTGAGCGGCGCCCTGACGCTGGCCCGGGGCAAGGCGCGTCTTCCGCTTTCGGGCCAGTTCGATCCAACCAGCGGAAGTTTGAGCGGGCGGCTGGGCGGCTCCACCCTGCAGTTTGAGCAAGGCGGCTTGCAGCCCGCCGACCTCTCCCCGCTTCTTGCCGTTCTGGAGGAGGCCAGCGGCGAGGTCACGCCCTCACTAAACCTGCGGCTTTCGGGCGGCAGTCTGCGGGCCAGCGGGAAACTGCGCGCTGACGCGCTCGGCTTTACCTCCGCCGGAACCAAGGTCCGGGCGCTGAACGGGACTGTCGTCTTCTCCGATATCCTGGCCCCGCGCAGCGACGGACTGCAGGAGGTCACCATCGCGCGCCTGGATCCGGCGATCCCCATTCGCGACGTGATCGCCCGCTTCTCGATCGAGCCGGGCGGCAACGGCCAGCCGCTGGTGCTGATAGAACGGATCGAGGGGGCCACGGACTTCGGGCCGGTCCTGGTCACCGAGGGCAGGGTCACGCCCCTAACCCAGTCCGGTCGCATGAAGATCAGCTTTCCGGACCTGGATCTGGCGCAGCTGACCGCCCTCCTCGGCGTCGAAGGGCTGAGCGCGACCGGGAAACTCTCCGGAAGCCTGCCCATCGGCCTGGAGAACGGTGTGGTGCGGATCGACCAGGGCAGCCTCGACGATCAGGAGACCGGCGTGATCCGTTACGATTCGCCCACCGCCCGTCAGGCTCTGGCGGGCGGCGGCGAGTCCGTCACCTTGATGCTCGATGCCCTGGAGAATTTTCAGTATCAGGATTTTGGCGTGACCCTCGATAAACCAAGCGAGGATGAGCTGACCATATCTTTCTCGTTAGAGGGAAAAAACCCCGACGTTCTGGATGGTTATCCATTTCGTTTCAACATAAACCTAAGCACAAATCCAACATCCCTTTTGGAAGCCTTGAGGGTGGGCAGCGACATCGGAAAGCTTTTGCTCGACCGCACGGGAACGTTTCCAAGAAGCGATCCGTAGTATTACCATGGGTGTTACGCACCCAATGGCTCGAAGCAAAAGGAAGCTCCCGTGGTGGAACGACATACCAACAAGAGCGCCCGGACGGCCGTCGCCGCCTTCGATGGCGGGCGAGCCGCGCTGACCGCGCTCGGCCTCTTGGCCGCGCTCGCGCTTTTCAGCGCCTGCACTCCGACAGTGAAGGTCGAGGCCCCCAAGGAGCCGATCACCATCAACCTCAACGTTAAACTGGATGCCGAGGTCCGCGTGAAGCTCGAAGAGCAGGCGCAGGAAGACATCCAAGAGAACCCTGACATCTTCTAGAGGCCAGACGCATGACACAGCTTCGCTTCTCCCGACGCGCGTTCGCCGGCCTGCTGACCGCCGCCGCGCTCACTCTTTCCTTCGGCGCGCCGGCCCTGGCCGACCAGCTTGACGACCTGCGCCGCTCCGGCGCGGTGGGCGAGCGCTATGACGGCCTTCTGGTCGCACGCGACCCCAGCGCGACAAGCTTCGTAAACCAGGTGAACGCTCAACGCAGCGGGATCTATCAGGACCGTGCGGCCAAGCAGGGCGTATCGCCCGCCGACGTCGGCCGGGTCTACGCCAAGCAGATTTTCCAGAAAGCCCCCAAGGGCACCTACTTTCAGCAGGAAAACGGCAGCTGGGTTCAGAAGTAGCCCGGCGCGCCGCCGCGCCGTTGCTATCCCCCTGTCCGCCCCTATAGTCTCCCGGTACAGACACCTCGATCCGGGAGCCTAGCTTCATGGCCGCAGAACAGCCCAACCTCCCCGCCTCCGTGGACGAAACGCTGGCGCTCCTCGAAAAGGGGCGCTACGTGGGCGACCGCAGCCTTGCGACCGTGCTGCACCTCGCCATGAAGCTTGGGCGGCCCCTGTTCCTCGAAGGCGAAGCCGGGGTCGGCAAGACCGAGATCGCAAAGGTGCTGGCGGAGACCCTCGGGCGTCCGCTGGTTCGCCTCCAGTGCTATGAAGGCCTGGATGTCTCCGCCGCCGTCTACGAGTGGAACTACGCCAGCCAGATGGTGGAGATCCGTCTGGCCGAGGCGACAGGCGACCGTGACCGCGAAAGCCTGGAGAACGACATCTTCTCAGAGCGCTTCCTGATCGAGCGGCCCCTGCTGAAGGCGCTGCGCCCCAGCGTCGGCGGATCGCCCGTTCTCCTGATCGACGAACTGGACCGCACCGACGAGCCCTTTGAGGCTTTCCTCCTAGAGGTTCTGTCGGACTATCAGATCACGATCCCCGAGATGGGCACCATCAAGGCCGAGCAGCCGCCGCTCACCATCATCACATCGAACCGGACGCGCGAGATCCACGACGCGCTGAAGCGCCGCTGCTTCTACCACTGGGTGGACTATCCCACCGCCGAGCGGGAACTGGAGATTCTGAAGGTCAAAGCGCCCGGCGCGGGCGAACGCCTCAGCCAGGAGATCGTGGCCTTCGTACAAGGCCTGCGCGACGTGGACCTTTTCAAGCTGCCCGGCGTCGCGGAGACGATCGACTGGGCCGAAGCCTTGACCGCGCTCGACAAGGTGGCGCTCGACCCGGAGACCATCGACAGCACGTTGGGCGTCCTTCTGAAGTACCAGGACGACATCGAGAAGATGCAGGGCTCGGAGGCCGCAAAACTCCTCGAGCAGGTGCGGCGGGAGATGAACGCAACCGGCATCGCGTGACCTCATGACAGAAGGCAACGGCAGCCCAGACCGCGCCCACGACCCCGGCTATTCCGTCGGCGGCGGGCGCTTTGCGGAGAACATTCTCTTCTTCGCGCGGACCCTGCGCGCCGCCGGACTGCCGGTCGGGCCCGGAAAGACGCTGGATGCCGTACGCGCGGCGGAGGCCGTCGGGATCGAACGGCGCGACGACTTCTACTGGGCGCTGCACGCCGTCTTCGTGAACCGCCGGGACCAGCAGGAAATCTTCGACCAGACCTTCCACATGTTCTGGCGCAACCCGCGCATCCTGGAGCGCATGATGGGCATGGTGCTGCCGGAGATCGCCGACAGCAGCGCCAAACCCATGGAGAAGGAGCAGATCAACCGCCGCGTCGCCGAAGCCTTCAACAAGGAGCCTGGCTCGCCGGAAAGCGAGGGGGAGCCGCAGGAGAAGGAAGAATTGGAGATCGACGCCGCCCTCACCTTCTCCGCCCGTGAACTGCTCCAGGAAATGGACTTCGAGCAGATGAGCGCCGAGGAGATCGAGGAAGCCAAGCGCGCGATCCAAACGATGCGACTTCCTCTCCAGGAGATCCGCACCAGACGCTATCGCCCCAACCGGCGCGGGAGCCGGGCCGATCTACGCGCCAGCCTGCGTCAGGCGCTTAAAGGCGGCGGCGACATCATTCCCTTGCGCTGGAAGGAACGGCAGCTTCGGCGCCCACCGTTGGTCATCCTCTGCGATATCTCCGGCTCCATGGCGCAGTACTCGCGCATGGTGATGCACTTCATGCACCGCCTTACCAACGATCGCGACCGGGTGCATTCCTTCGTCTTCGGCACCCGCCTGACCAACATCACGCGCCCCTTGCGCAACCGGGACATCGACCTGGCGTTGGACAAGATTTCAGAAGAGGTCGTGGACTGGTCCGGCGGAACGCGGATCGGCGCCTGCCTGCACGACTTCAACCGCAATTGGTCCCGCCGCGTGCTGGGCCAGGGAGCCGTGGTTCTGCTCATTACCGACGGTCTCGACCGGGAGGGCGCCGAGGGCCTGGATGAGGAGATGGAGCGGCTGCACAAATCCTGCCGCCGTCTGATCTGGCTCAACCCCCTCTTGCGCTACGAGGGCTACGCTCCGAAGTCTATGGGGGCGCAGGCCATGATCCGTCATGTGGACGAGCTGCGCACCGTGCACAACCTGAAGGGCCTGAAGGATCTGGCCGAAGCGCTGGGCGAACAGACGCCCGGCAAACGCAAGGAGATGTCCGAATGGCTGGAGAAGAGCGCATGAACGAAGGCGACGTTCTGGAATCGGCCGGCGGCTGGAAGGCCGAGGGCCGCAAGGTGGCGCTGGCCACCGTCGTCGCGACCTGGGGCTCCTCCCCCCGTCCGGTCGGCAGCCAGCTGGCCGTGGATGAAGAGGGCCGCATGGTGGGTTCGGTCTCGGGCGGCTGCATCGAAGGCGCTGTCGTGCATGAAGCCAAGCAGATCATGGAGGGCGCGCCCTCTAAGCTGCTGACCTTCGGCGTCAGCGACGAGGAAGCCTGGGAAGTCGGCCTCGCCTGCGGCGGAACGGTGAAGGTCTACGTGGAGGCGCTGGGATGAAGCTGGCGCTCTTCGAGGCCCTGCAGGAAGCCCGCGCTGAAAAGCAGGCAGCCGTCCTGGTCACCGAGCTGGAAAGCGGCGAACAATCCCTTCTGCTGGGCGACAAGGTCGAGGGCGACCTGGAGGTCGGCGGTCCGCTGCGCGAGGCCGCCGCGGAGGCGATCCGCTCGGACAAGAGCGGCCTTTTCGAAGAGCGCTACTTCCTTCAGGTCTTCAACCCGCCCTTACGGCTGGTGATCGTCGGCGCAGTGCACATCGCCCAGGCGCTGGCGCCGCTCGCTCGGATCGCCGGCTATGAAGTCACCATCGTGGACCCACGCAAGGCCTGGGCCACACCGGAGCGCTTCCCCGGCCTGAACATCGTGGAGCTTTGGCCGGACGAAGGGCTCGAGTCATTGGCGCTGGACCACCGCACGGCGGTGATCACCCTGACCCACGACCCGAAGCTGGACGATCCGGCGTTGCAGATCGCATTGCGCTCGCCCGCCTTCTACGTCGGCTCCCTGGGCTCCAAGCGGACCCATGCGAAACGGGTTGCCCGCCTGGAAGAGGCCGGGTTCAGCGCAGAGGAGATCGCCCGCATCCATGCGCCCCTGGGCCTTGCCATCGGCGCGAAGTCGCCGGCGGAGATCGCACTTTCGGCGCTTGCGCAGATGACGCAGGTGCTGCGGGGCGCCGAGCCGCTGGTGAAGCGGGAGCCGGCGTCATGATCTTCGGCGCAGTCGCGACCGATGAGGCTGAGGGCACCTATCTCGCCCATTCCCTGAAACAGGGAAAACTCTCCTTCAAGAAAGGACGGCTGCTGAGCGCCGAAGACCTTTCCGCGCTGAAGGCAGCCGGGATAGAGAGCGTGATTGCCGCCCGGCTCGAAGCCGGCGACCTTCACGAGGATCTGGCCGCGCAGTCCCTCGCCGCAGCGCTTTGCGGAGAGGGTCTCACCACCTCAGCCGCCTTTACCGGCCGCTGCAACCTGATCGCCGCAACGCGGGGGCTGGCGGTGATCGACCGGGAGCGGCTGGATGCCTTCAACCGGGTCGACGAGGCCCTGACCGTGGCGACCCTGACGCCCTACGAGATGGTCGAGCCGCGCCAGATGGTGGCGACGGTGAAGATCATTCCGCTTGCGGTGTCCAAGAGTTCTCACGACGCCGCCTTGGCCGCCCTGGGCAACGAACCCTTGGTGCGCATCGCCCCGCTGCGCGCGCGGCAGGTCGGCCTCGTCCAGACTCGCCTGCCCGAGGGCAAGGCCGCCCTGCTCGACAAGGGGCGCGAGGTGATCGACGCGCGTCTGGCGCAGCTCGACTGTCCGCCCGCGCTGGAGCGCCGCTGCGGGCATGCGGCGGACGAGGTCGCAGCCGCCCTGAAGGAGCTGCGCTCGGAGGGCTGCGAACTGCTCCTGGTCTCCGGCGCCTCGGCCATCGTGGACCGGCGCGACGAGGTGCCGGGCGGCATCGTGGAGGCTGGTGGGGAGATTGTCCATTTCGGCATGCCGGTCGATCCCGGAAACCTGCTGCTGCTGGCGGATTGGGAGGGCTTGCCGGTCCTGGGCCTGCCGGGCTGCGCGCGCTCGCCCAAGATCAACGGCTTCGACTGGGTCCTGAGGCGTCTGCTCTGCGATCTGGCGGTGACGCCGCGCGACATCATGGAGATGGGGGCTGGCGGCCTCCTCAAGGAAACTTCGGCGCGGCCCCTGCCCCGCGCCGCCGCCGTCGAGCGGAGCGATAGCGGCAGCGAGGCCGGCGGCGCCGCCCCCCGCGCGCCTGAGGTCGCCGTCCTGCTGCTGGCCGCCGGACAGTCGCGCCGCATGGGTGCGGTGAACAAGCTGCTGATGAGCATCGACGAGAAACCGATGGTCCGCCACGCAGTCGAGGCCGCGCTCGCCTCCAAGGCCGAGGCGATCGTGGTGGTGACGGGGCATGAGGCCGAAGCGGTCCGCGGGGCTCTCTCGGACCTGCCGCTCACCTTCGCGCACAACCCGGACTATGCCAGCGGCATCGCCGCTTCCCTGCGCCGTGGCCTGGCCGCCCTGCCGGGACAGCCGGACGGGGTGCTGGTGCAGCTGGGCGACATGCCCGCGGTCAAGGCCGAGGTGCTGGACCGCCTGATCGCCGCCTTCAACCCCGCCGAGGGGCGCGCCATCTGCATCCCCACCTTCCGTGGCAAGCGCGGCAACCCCGTCCTGATCGCCCGGCGTTTCTTCGCGGAGCTCCAGACCCTCCAGGGCGACGTCGGCGCGCGCCACCTCATCTCCGACTATCCCGAGCAGGTGGCCGAGGTCGCGATGCCCGACGGCGCCGTTCTGCTCGACCTGGACACGCCCGAGGCCGCCGCCGCTTTTTCCCAAGAAGAGTGATGCCCGACCGGGGTCAGTCCGCGAAGCCCGGCGCATCCTCCGCCAGCATGCGCTTCAGCGCCTCGAAGTGCTTTCTCGAGTAGAGCTCGCGCTCGGCGTCCATCTGCGCCTTGGTGGCCTTCGCCATGTTCTCCCCCACCAGCGACAAGGGCCGCCCGGTCGAATAGGCCAGCACCTGTAGCTGGGCTGCACGCTCCAGGTAATAGAGCTGATCGAAGGTCTCGTGAACCGAGGCGCCCACCACCATGACGCCGTGGTTGCCCATGAAGAGCACGCGCTTGTCCTCCAGGCAGGCGGCGATGCGCGCGCCCTCCTCCGCATCCTCGGCCAGCCCCCGGTAGTCCCGGTCGTAGGCCACGTCGCCATAGAACTTCAGGGAGGTCTGGCCGAGCGGGAGCAGCCGTGGGTCCTCCAGCGTGGTCAGCGCCGTGGCGTGGGGCATGTGACTGTGCATGACGCAGGCGGCGCGCGGATGCGCCCGGTGGACCGCCACGTGGATGCAGGCGGCGGTCAGCTCCAGCTCCCCCTCACCCTCCAGCACCTGGCCCTCGCCGTCGATCAGCAGCAAGTCGGAGGCGCGCATCTTCGACCAGTGAACGCCGAAGGGCGTGATCAAGGTGCGCGGCTCCGGCCCCGGAAGCATCAGGGAGAAGTGGTTGCAGACCCCTTCGTGGAACCCGTTGAGCGCCGCCAGCCGGTGCGCGGCGGCCAGATCGATCCGCGCCGCGCGCTGCTCGTCAGAAGCCGCAGTTCCCTTGTCGCCCACCATGCTCGCCTCTCCCCGTCAGAGCCCGGAATGATCCAGAAGACTAGGAAAGAGGCGGCGGAAGCACAATGCGGATAATCGCCACAAGAGAAAAATAACTTGACAAGTACCACCAATTTTCATAGTCTATACGGCACGGCACAGTCTGTCCGTGATTTCCCCTTTAGACGCTTGGGCCACCGAAACGGGCCGTCTTCCGCCACCTGGCGGGGCGGCCCTTTTTTTGCGGCCTTGCGCGCCCTTCCCCTTTCCAGAAAGGAGCCTCCAGGATGTCCTTCCTAGACGACGAAGACGAAAAGCGCCGCCGCCGCGCTAGCGGCAAGCCTGTAACCGGAGAGCGCAGGCCTCCCAAGCCCCCCGCCCCAAACCCTCCTGGAAAACGACCTGATCGATCCGTGAGCAGCGCCTCGCGGGGCTGAGGGGCAAGGGGCGGTCGCTTGCGGGCTTGTCAGCGCGGCGGGGCTCTGCAAGTCTCCCCTTCGACAAGAGCTCATTGCCGCGTTCAGATCGGGGAGGAATAGCCATGGACGTTCGCGCCGCCGTCGCCTTTCAGGCTGGAAAACCGCTGGAGGTGACCACCGTTCAGCTTGAGGGACCCAAGGCCGGCGAAGTGCTGGTCGAGATCAAGGCGACCGGTGTCTGCCACACCGACGCCTTCACGCTTTCCGGTGAAGACCCCGAGGGCCTGTTCCCCGCGATCCTGGGCCACGAGGGCGCGGGCGTGGTGGTCGAGGTCGGCGCGGGCGTGACCTCCCTGAAGCCGGGCGACCACGTCATCCCCCTCTACACGCCCGAGTGCCGGGAGTGCGAGTACTGCCTCAACCCCAAGACCAATCTCTGTCAGGCGATCCGCTCCACCCAGGGCCAGGGCCTGATGCCCGACGGCAGCAGCCGCTTTTCCATCAACGGCGAGCGGGTGCTGCACTACATGGGCACCTCCACCTTCTCCAACTACACGGTCCTGCCGGAAATCGCGCTGGCGAAGATCCGCGAGGACGCGCCCTTCGACAAGGTCTGCTACATCGGTTGCGGCGTCACCACCGGCGTGGGCGCGGTGATCAACACGGCCAAGGTCGAGCCCGGCTCCAACGTCGTGGTCTTCGGCCTGGGCGGCATCGGCCTCAACGTGATCCAGGGCGCGCGTCTGGTCGGCGCGAACAAGATCGTGGGCGTCGACCTCAACCCCTCCAAGAAGGAGCTGGGCGAGCGCTACGGCATGACCCACTTCGTCAACCCGAAGGAGGTCGAAGGCGATCTGGTGCCCTATCTGGTGGACCTGACCGGCGGCGGCGCCGACTACTCCTTTGAGTGCATCGGCAACGTCAACACCATGCGCCAGGCGCTGGAGTGCGCCCACAAGGGCTGGGGCGTCTCGGTCATCATCGGCGTGGCCGGCGCGGGTCAGGAGATTTCCACCCGCCCCTTCCAGCTCGTCACCGGGCGTTCCTGGCGCGGCACAGCCTTCGGCGGGGCCAGGGGCCGCACCGACGTGCCGAAGATCGTGGACTGGTACATGGACGGCAAGATCGACATCGATTCCATGATCACCCACACCATGCCGCTGGACCGCATCAACGAGGCCTTCGACCTGATGCACGAGGGCAAGTCGATCCGCAGCGTCGTGACCTTCTGATGAGCCTGGAGACGGTCTCCGAGAACCGCTGTTTCGGCGGCGTTCAGGGCGTCTTCCGCCACGAGTCCGCCCTGTGCAACGGGCCCATGCGCTTCGCCCTCTTCCTGCCGCCGCACGCGCAAGGGGGCGAGCGGGTGCCGCTGGTGACCTTCCTCTCCGGCCTCACCTGCACGGAGGAGAACTTCACCGTGAAGGCGGGCGCGCAGCGCATGGCCGCCGAGCTGGGCCTCGCCCTCCTCGCCCCGGACACCTCGCCGCGCGGCCAGGAGATACCGGGCGAGGACGAAAGCTATGACTTCGGGACCGGCGCGGGTTTCTACCTGGACGCCACGCAGGAGCCCTGGTCCAAGGCCTACCGCATGTACAGCTACATCACGAGCGAGCTGCCGGGCGTGATCGCAGAGGCCTTCGGCGCCCAGATCGATCTGGGCCGTCAGGGCATCATGGGCCACTCCATGGGCGGGCACGGCGCGCTCACCATCGCGCTCAAGAACCCCGGCACCTACCGCACGGTCTCGGCCTTCGCGCCGATCGTGGCGCCGATGCAAGTGCCCTGGGGCGAGAAGGCCTTTTCGGGTTATCTGGGCGCGGAGCGTTCGGCCTGGGCCGACTACGACGCCACGGAACTGGTGAAGCGCGGGCGGCGCGCCGGCAAGATCCTGATCGATCAGGGCAGCGATGACCAGTTCCTGGAAGAGCAGCTCCGCCCCCGCCTCTTCGAGGAAGCCTGCAAGGCGGCGGGTCAGGCGCTAGAGCTGCGCATGCAGCCGGGCTACGACCATAGCTACTACTTCATCGCCAGCTTCATGGAAGACCATCTGCGCCACCACGCCGCCGGGCTCTAGTCTTCAGGGCCCGGACGGCGGGTTGGGAGCGCTCTAGCGCCGGTCAGGCCTCGGCCTTTTCCTGCTCGCCCTTCGCGGAGTCGCTCTGCGTTTTCGCAGTGCCGCTCGGCTTGGACGCCTTCTGATCTTTATCGGACGTTTCGACCTCGTCGCCGGTCAGGCCGACATCGCCTGCGATCACGCCGCCGGACTGGATCTGCAACTCGCCGTAGCGGACCGTGCCGCGGACCTCGCCGCCCCTGGTGATGGTCAGAAGGCCGGAGACCGTGAGGCTGCCCTCCACCTTGCCGGAGACGGTGGCCTGCTCCAGTTCCACCTTGCCCTTGAAGACGCCGCCTTCCGCCACCTCCATGACCCGGCCGCTCATCGAAGCCTCGACCTCGCCCTGGACCACGAGGGTGTCGCAGGCGCCGATCTCTCCCTTCATCTTAATGGCCGGACCGACGATCAGGCGGCCCGTGCCTTCCGGCTTCTCCTCGACGGGCGCCGGGGCGGGCTCGGCTGGACGCTCCGGCTCGGGAGAAGGCTCGGGCGCAGCCTGCTGTTGAGGGGCCCTGGCGGCTTGCGTCTCAGCGTCCTGCTGGGCTCGCTGCTGCGAGGGGGGAATCGGTCTGTTGCTGGGCGCGGCAGGGCGCTGCGCCGTCGCGCCGCCGTCTGGTTCCTTGATCAAGGGGGCCCGCGCCGGCCCTTGACGATCGCGAAGAAATTTTAGGGGATCCTGTGCCATCTCGCCTCCCGTATGTCGTCCCATTGGTCTCAAAAAGTATTGAACAACCTAAGCCTCCCCGCTGTCGAGGGCTCTCCCTGGGCTGAAATGGGACCATTCTGTGACGGTTAGAGAAAGATCTGCGCCAATACCGGCAAAAGCAGCACGATCGCCAAGATCGGCGTTCTGCCCAGGGCCAGCAAGCCCCAGCCGACAAGCGCGATGGCGGCCTCCGCCGGACCTGTCAGGGCGCTGGTCGCAACGGGCGTGTAGAGCGCGGCGAGCAGCAATCCGACCACCGCTGCGTTGATCCCCGCAAAGACACCCGCCATGCCGGGCAGCGTCAAAACGCTTTGCAGGCGCGAGGAAAGCGCGGTCACCAGGAGGAAACCGGGAAGGAAGATCGCCAGGATCGCGACCAGGGCGCCCCAGACCCCCTGCCCGCCCGCCAGGAAGCCGAGGTAGACCGACAGGCTGAAGAGCGGCCCGGGAAGCGCCTGGGCCGCGCCGTAGCCGGCAAGGAAGCTGTCATGATCCATCAGGCCGGGGGCGACCACCACCTCCTCCAGCAGCGGCAAGACAACGTGCCCGCCACCGAACACCAGCGCCCCGGCGCGGTAGAAGCCCGCCGCCAGTTCCAGGATTTCCGGCAAGGCGACGAGGCTCGCCAGGAGCGACAGCGCCAGCAACGCGGCCGCCGAACCCAGCAGCAGCTTCGAGAGCCCTGCGCCCGGCGCAAAGGCGCCTGCCTCCTCGCGAAGCGGCGACTCGTTTGGACGATGCAGCAGAAGCCGGCCCAGGATCGCCCCCGACAGAATCGCCGAGATCTGCCCGGCGAATCCGCCGAGGGAGAGCGCGAGGACCGCGCCCAGCACCGCCAGGACCTTGTGTCTTTGCTCCGGACAGAGCTGACGGGCCATTTGCCGGACGGCCTCGGCAACGACGACCACCGCGACCAGCTTCAGGCCCTGTAGCCAGCCGCCGTCCACAGCCAAGCCGCTCTGGAACAGGATGGCGGCCAAGAGCATCAGAAGCGCGGAGGGCAGCGTAAACCCGGCGAAGGCGGCGAGGCCGCCCAGCCATCCCGCCCGGTGCAGACCGAGCGCCAAGCCCACCTGACTGGAAGCCGGTCCCGGCAGGAGCTGCGCCAGCGCCACGTATCCGGCGAAAGCCTCCTCGCTCAACCAGCGGCGCTTGGCGACGATGTCAGCGCGGAAGTAGCCGATGTGCGCAACAGGGCCGCCGAAGGAGGTCAGGCCGAGCTTCAGGAAGGCCTGGAAGACCTCGCCAGCGGTCCCCTCCTCGCTTCGCTGCCCTTGGCCAGCCATCGTCTCTTTCCCTCCCGCTTCAGCGCGGCCACAAAATTGTCGACAAAGACTGTCGTCTGACCGCGCGAGGCGCTAGTGTTTTATCCTCACTAGGTCATGACAGCTTTATGATGACCCGGCCCTGCAAGACCACTCACGCGATAACGAGGTTTACCAATTTTGCCGAGCGACCGCCGCATCGAGCTATCGCCTACAGTCTCAGACGAGGTTCTCACGACAACCTGCTACATGTGCGCCTGCCGTTGCGGCATCAAAGTGCACATGAAAGACGGCCGCCTTCGCTATATCGAGGGCAACCGCGATCATCCGGTGAACAAGGGCGTGCTCTGCGCAAAGGGTTCCGCCGGGATCATGCAGCAGGAGTCGCCCGCCAAACTCACCAAGCCCTTGAAGCGTGTCGGCCCGCGCGGCTCCGGCGAGTTCGCGGAGATCGAGTGGGATGAAGCGCTGGAGATCGCCACGGGCTGGCTTTCCGACATACGAAAGACCGACCCCAAGAAGCTCGCCTTCTTCACCGGCCGCGACCAGAGCCAGTCGCTGACCGGTTGGTGGGCAACGCAGTTCGGCACGCCGAACTATGCAGCGCACGGCGGCTTCTGTTCGGTCAACATGGCCGCAGGGGGACTCTATTCCATCGGCGGCAGCTTCTGGGAGTTCGGCGAGCCGGACTGGGAGCGGTCCCGCTACTTCATGCTGTTCGGCGTCGCCGAGGACCATGACTCGAACCCCATCAAGATGGGTCTTTCGACCCTGCGCAAGCGGGGCGCGAAGTTCATCTCGGTAAACCCGGTCCGCACCGGCTATTCCGCCATCGCCGACGAGTGGATCGGCATCACGCCGGGCAGCGATGGCCTCTTCGTTCTGGCGTTGGTCCATGAGTTGCTGAAGGCCGGAAAGGTCGATCTTCGCTATCTCGCCGACTACAGCAACGCCCCCTGGCTCGTGATCGACGATCCCGGCGGGGCCGAAGACGGCCTCTTCGCGCGCGACGATGATGGGACGCCCCTGGTCAGGGACCGGGTCAGCGGCGCCCTGCGTCCTTGGAACGATCCCGCGCTAAAGCCCTCGCTGAACGGCGAGGCGAGCCTTCCGGGGGGCGGTAAGGCCCGACCGGTGTTCCAGCTTCTCGCCGAGCGCTATCTCGATGAGAGCTACGCGCCGGAAGCCGTCGCCGAGCGCTGCGGCATCGCCGTTGAAGACATCAAGCGCATCGCCGCGGAGTTGGCCCAGGCCGCCTTCGAGGAGGAGGTTACGGTCGAGCAACCCTGGACCGATTGGCGCGGCGTGCGTCACGAGCGCATGGTCGGGCGGCCTGTCTCTCTCCATGCCATGCGCGGGATCTCCGCCCACTCCAACGGATTCCATACCTGCCGCAGCCTGCATCTGCTCCAGATGTTGCTGGGCGCGGTCGATAGCCCTGGATCCTTCCGCTACAAACCGCCTTACCCGCAGTCGCCGCCGCCCCCGATCAAACCCACGGGCAAGCCCGGTGAGGTCAAGCCGGGCACGCCGTTGCCCGGTCCGCCGCTCGGTTTCGTGCAGGGGCCGGACGACCTGCTGGTGGATGGTGAGGGCAGGCCGCAGCGGATCGACAAGGCCTTCTCCTGGGAAGCGCCGCTCTCCGCCCATGGCATGATGCACATGGTGATAACCAACGCCTGGAAGGGCGACCCCTACCCCATCGACACGCTCTTCCTCTACATGGCGAACATGGCCTGGAACTCCGCCATGAACACCAGCGGCACGATAGCCATGCTGACCGACAAGGACCCCGAGACCGGCGATTACCGCATTCCCCACATCATCTATTCCGACGCCTACTTCTCTGAGACGGTGCCCTACGCCGATCTGGTCCTACCGGACACCACCTATCTGGAGCGCTGGGATTGCATCTCCCTGCTCGACCGGCCGATCTGCGATGCCGAAGCCGCCGCCGATTCCATCCGCCAGCCGGTCTTGACGCCGGACCGGGACGTACGGCCGTTCCAGGATGTCTTGATCGACCTGGGCGTACGCCTCGGCTTGCCAGGCTTAACCAAGGAGGACGGCTCAGCGCGCTATCCTGAAGGCTACAAGGACTATCTGGTGAACCACGAACGCAAGCAGGGTGTCGGGCCGCTTGCCGGATGGCGCGGCATTGATGGCAAGGGCAAGGGCCGCGGGGAGCCCAACCCCGACCAGCTTCAACGCTATATCGAGAACGGCTGCTTCTGGCGGCAGGAGATCCCCGAGGAGGCGCTTTACTTCAAGTTCGCGAATCAGGCCTATTTGGACTGGGCGGTCGCCATGGGCTTCATGCCGGAGGGCAAACCCGTCGTGCTGCAGCTCTATTCAGAGCCGCAGCAGAAGTTCCGGCTCGCCGCGGAGGGGCACGGTGCGGTTCAGCCGCCCGAGGCACACCGGCAGCGCATCCTCGATCACTTCGATCCCCTGCCCATCTGGTACCCGCCCTTCGAAGACGCGACGGAAAACGCCGACGACTTCCCGCTACATGCCGTCAGCCAGCGCCCCATGGCGATGTACCACTCCTGGGGCTCCCAGAATGCCTGGCTGCGCCAGATCCATGGCCATAACGTGCTCTTCCTCTCCGAGCAGCTCGCCGCCGAGCTGAGCCTGAAAGAGGAAGACTGGGTCTGGGTGGAAAGCCGCCATGGCCGCATCAAGGTGCCGAGCCGGAGCATGCGGGGCGTCAACGGCCGCACGGTCTGGACCTGGAACGCAATCGGCAAGCGCGCGGGCGCCTGGAACCTCTCCCCCGATGCGCCGGAGAGCACGAAAGGCTTCCTGCTCAATCACCTCATCGATGAGCTTCTGCCCGATCAAGGCAGCGGCTACCGCTATGCCGTCGCCGACCCGGTGACGGGTCAGGCCGCCTGGTACGACTTGCGGGTGCGCCTCCAGAAAGCCGCCGAGCCGGGTTGGGACAACGACGCCATAAAACGGGTCGCCTTCAAACGGCCCCCTGGTCTGGGAGACGCGCCGAAGAATGTCGCCTACTTCGGCAAGGGGGGTGCGAAGTGACCAGCCTTCCAAGCAGCGTTGAACGGGGCAGCAAGAGCCTCGGCCTCGTGATCGACCTGGATATCTGCGTGGGCTGCCATGCCTGCGTCGTGAACTGCAAGGAATGGAACACCGGCGGCTATCCCGGGCCTCTCACGGATCTCGCCGCCTATGGCGACAAACCCAACGGCGCCTGGCTCAACCGCGTCCATTCCTTTGAGGCGGGCGAAGGGCCCGAAGGACGCACGGTCCACTTTCCCAAGTCCTGCCTGCACTGCGAGAAGGCAGCCTGCGTCACCGTCTGCCCGACCGGCGCGTCCTATAAGCGCGGCGAAGACGGCATTGTTCTGGTGGAGGAAGAGAAGTGCATCGGCTGCGGGCTCTGCGCCTGGGCCTGCCCCTATGGCGCGCGGGAGATGGATCCGGGCGAACAGGTGATGCGCAAGTGCACGCTCTGCATCGACCGCATCTACAACGAAAACATTCCCGAGCCGGAACGCCAGCCGGCCTGCGTGAACACCTGCCCGGCGAGCGCGCGCCACTTCGGGGACCTCGCCGACCCTCAGTCAGAGGTCTCGCAGATGGTGGCCGAGCGCGGCGGCTACGACCTGATGCCGGAGATGGGCTACAAGCCGACGAACAAGTACCTGCCGCCCAGAAGGCAGGAGCGCTCGTCCTCCAACGCAAAACCGCTGGAGCCGGTGAAGGCCGAGGGCGGCCTGCTGGGTTGGGTCGACCGGGTGCTTTCCGGCGAACTGGGGAGCTGACGCGCCAGATGCATCCCGCCCCCTCCATCATCTTCTTCACCGTGCTTTCCGGAACCGGATACGGCCTCTTGTTCCTGATCGGGCTTTTTGCCGCGCTCGGCAGGCTCCCCGCCGACCCCTGGTACGGGCTTTGCGGGCTGGCCCTGGCTCTGGCGCTGGTCTTCGCCGGTCTGGTCTCCTCCACTCTGCATCTGGGACACCCGGAGCGCGCCTGGCGGGCACTCTCCCAATGGCGCAGTTCCTGGCTGTCGCGCGAAGGCGTGGCGGCTGTCGCCTCCTTCCCGCCGGCGCTTTTTTTGGGGTGGAGTTGGCTGGGCGGCAGTCTGCCCTCTCCCCTCCTGGGCGCGCTGACCGCCCTTCTCGCAGCAGTCACCGTCGCCTGCACGGCGATGATCTACGCGAGCCTGAAACCCATCGCCCGCTGGCATAACGCCTTTACCCTGCCGCTCTACCTGCTGCATGCGCTGGGCGGCGGCAGTCTTGTCTTCGTCTGGTTGAACGGCCTCTGGGGCCAAGACAGCTTCGGCGCGGCTCTCGCGGTGGCGCTCCTGGCCTCGGCTTGGGCTCTGCAACTGCTCTATTGGATGCGCATGGAGAGCCTGACCTCGGCGGCGACGCCGGAGAGCGCGACGGGCCTTGGAGACAGGGGGCCGGTGCGCCTGCTGGAAGCGCCTCATACGGAGGAGAACTACCTGCTGAAGGAGATGGCCTTCGCCATCGGGCGCAAGCATGCCCGCAAGCTGCGCCGCCTGGCCGTCCTCTTCGGCCTGGCGCTGCCGGTCGCCTCGCTGCTGCTGGCCGGGCAACTGGCGGTGCCGCTCCTGTCCGGCATCTTCCATCTTCTGGGTCTGGTGAGCGGCTTTCTCGGACTGCTGCTCCAGCGCTGGCTCTTTTTCGCCGAGGCGCGCCATACGGTTACGCTCTACTACGGCAGCGCCAGCGCCTGAGGAGCCTAGCCATGGCCGAGACGCCCAAACTCATCCTGCTCGCCACGCCGATCGGCAATCTCGACGATGTCTCCCTGCGCTTGCTGGAGACGCTCAAGTCGCTCGACGCCCTGGCCTGCGAGGATACGCGTCATTCCAGCCGCCTTCTGGAGCGCCACGGCGTCGCACGGCCCAAGATCTTCTTTGCCTATCACGAACACAACGAGGCCAAGGCGGCCGAGCGGATCGTCAGCCTGCTGCGCGAGGGGCACTCGGTCGGCTTGATGAGCGATGCCGGGACGCCGGGCATCTCCGACCCCGGATACCGCGCGGTTGCCGCCGCCGCCGAAGCGGGCTTCGAGGTGACCGCCCTACCCGGCCCCAATGCCGCGGTCATGGCGCTGACCATCTCCGGCCTGCCCACTTCCTCCTTCACCTTCAAGGGTTTTGCGCCGAAGAAGAGCGGGCAGCGCAAACGCTTCCTGGAGGAGGACGCCGAAGGCTTCCATACGATGATCTTCTACGAGTCCCCGCGCCGCGTCGCAGAGTTCCTGAGCGACGCCGTCGAGGTCTTTGGCGAAGACAGGCCCGCCGCCGTCTGCTTTGAACTGACCAAGCTCTACGAACGCGTAAGGCGCGGCAGTCTCGGCGACCTCGCCGGCGCCTTCGCGGCGGAAGAGGAGCCCCGGGGCGAGGCCGTGATCGTCGTGGCGCCCCTGGACCGCAAGCAGGCGAAGGAAGAGGCCCGCGCGGCCAAGAAAGCCGCTAAGCGGGCGCGTTACGGCCTGCCGCCCGAGGAGGAACCCGAGGCATGAGCGAGGAGCGTCTGCCAACCCACCTCTGGGTCTCCGCCAAGCTGCGCGAATGCAACAGCGATCTTGTCTCCGCCTATGTCCGGCACAAGGGCGAGCGGCAGGGCGGTTCGGTGATCCTGAAGCTCGACCTCTACGATAAGGGCTGCAAGGTGCTGACCCAGGCGCGCGACCTGGAGGGCCGCTTGGGCTGGATGAGCGCCTTCAAGGAGGGCTTGGTCCCGTCCGAGAAAGCCGAAGACTATATCGAACGCGCGATCCGGCGCGATCCCGATGTTTGGGTCGTGGAGATCGAGCACCCGGAGGGCTGGCACCCCTTTGAAGGGCCGGAGATCACCTTCTAGGGGATCAGCAGCTGCCGTACCGTATTCCCCTCGGCCAAGCGGTCGAAGGCCTCGTTGATTTCGTCGAATCCGATCCGTTCGCTCATCAGGCGGTCGACCGGCAGGCGGCCCTTCTTGAAAAGCCCGATGAAGCGGGGAATATCGCGCAAGGGCACGCAGGACCCGATGTAACTGCCCTTCAAGGTCCGCTCTTCCGCGACCAGGGACACGGCCTGGAAACTCATCTGTTTTGAGGGGTGAGCAAGACCCGCGGTCACGGTGGTGCCGCCGCGCCGGGTGATCTTATAGGCGAGTTCAAGGGCTGGGACCGAGCCCGCCATCTCCAGGGCGTAGTCGACGCCGCCACCTGTCGCCTGCTTCACCGCCTCGACGATGTCCTCCCGGTCGGCCTTGAAAGCGTCGGTCGCACCCAACTGACGGGCGAGGTCCAGCTTCGAGTCCAGGAGATCGATGGCTACGACCTGCTCCGCGCCCACCAGAACGGCGCCCAGGAGCGAGTTCAGCCCGACGCCGCCGAGCCCGATGACCGCGACGCGGCTGCCTGGCTCCACGCCCGCGGTGTTGAGGGTGGCTCCCACCCCGGTCAGAACCGCGCAGCCGAAGAGAGCCGCCTGCTCCAGCGGGATCTCCGGATCGACCTTCACCAGGGAGTGGCGGGAAACGACGGCATATTCGGCAAAGGCCGATACGCCCATGTGGTGGTTGACCGTCTCCGAGCCCTTGGAAAGGCGGCGAGCGCCGCTCATGAGCCGGCCTTCGCCGTTGGCCACGGCTGCGGGCTCACAAAGCGCCGGGCGTCCTTCCGCGCAGGGAAGGCAATGGCCGCAGGAGGGGACGAAGATCATAACGACATGGTCGCCAGGCTTGAGATCGACGACGCCAGCCCCCACCTCGGCGACCTCGCCCGCCGCCTCGTGGCCGAGCGCCATGGGCAAGGGCCGGGGCCGCGCGCCGTCCATGACCGAAAGGTCTGAGTGGCAGAGCCCGGCCGCCTTGACCTTCACCAGCACTTCGCCGTCACCCGGGCCTTCCAGCTCCAGCTCCTCAATGCTCAAGGGCTTGCTCTCGGCATAGGGCCTGGGCAGGCCCATCTCACGCAGAACGGCGGCTTTGATCTTCATTCGGCTCTTCCCCGGCAACAAGGTTACAGGGGGAGCAGCATAGCCCAGCAGGGCGGCAAAGGATCAAGTCTTGCGCTGGGTCTCTTCCGCCGCTTCTTCCCTGTGGCCGTTGGGCGTCAGCGTCGCCTCCTCATCGAGGGGCGCTTTGGCGAACCAGGCGAAGAGGTAGGTAGCCGCCACCGCGCCAACCAACTGGGCCAGGATGAAAGCGGGCGCATGGGGCGGGTAGATGCCGCTGAAGGTGTCGGTAAAGCTCCGCGCGATGGTCACCGCCGGGTTGGCGAAGGAGGTCGAAGCCGTGAACCAGTAGCCTGCCGTGATATAGAGCCCAACGGCGTAGGGAATGGCCTCCGCCCGGAAGCGCAAGCAGCCGAGGATGGTCGCGACGAGCCCGAAGGTCGCGATGAACTCCGCGAACCACTGGGCGCCGCCGCTGCGCAGCTTTTCCGATGTCTGGATGGGCTCCAGTTCGAACATCAGATGGGCGGCCAAAACACCAAGAAGCCCGCCGATCACTTGGACCAGCAGATAGCGTGCGGCTTCGCCCGGCGCAATCTCCCGCCGGATCAGGAACGCCAGGGTCACGGCGGGATTGAAGTGTGCGCCGGAGATGGGCCCGAAGACGAGGATCAGCACCACCAGAATGGCGCCGGTCGCGATGGTGTTCCCCAGAAGCGCCAGGGCGTCGTTGCCGCCGGACAGGGTCTCGCCCATGATCCCCGATCCCACGACCGTCGCCAGCAGGAAGAAGGTGCCGAGCCCTTCGGCCGCCAGACGGCGCAGCTCCACTCCGGATTTGCTTGTCATGCCTTCAAGACGCCTCGACGTTGCTTTCGCCGCGCCCGATGGAATCCAGCCGCGCTTTGAGAGAAAGCTTATCAAGAGAGGCGATCGGCAAGTTCACGAAAATGTCTATGCGGTTGTGAATCTGCCCGTAGACATCGGCGAAAAACGCGCTGGTCTCCGCCTCCGTCCCTTCGAAGGCAGCCGGGTCCGGAAAGGGCCAGTGGGCGGTCATGGGCTGGCCGGGCCAGACCGGGCAGACCTCCCCCGCCGCCTGATCGCAGACCGTGAAAACGAAGTCCATCTTGGGCGCGCTCTCGCCCGCGAACTCGTCCCAGGACTTGCTGCGAAAGCCGTCGGTCTTGTGATTGAAGCGCCGCAGGAGCTCAAGGGCGTGCGGGTTTACCTCGCCCGTCGGGAAGCTGCCGGCGGAGAAGGCCTTGAAGCGCCCGGCCCCGGCCCGTTCCAGGATCGCTTCGGCCATAATGCTGCGCGCCGAGTTTCCCGTGCAGAGAAACAGGACCTTGAACTGGCGCTTGCCGCCGCTGGAGTCCATCACGACATGACCTCCCCTGAGACGTGATTGCTGACATTTCTACAATCATTGAACTATCATCGCAAATGACAGATTGGTGACGGGCCGAAGGTCTCTTGAATCCTCGGCCCCAGCCGCTACTGTCGCTCTTGAAGTTTCCGCGAACCCTTTGTTGAGTCCCAGGAACCGCCGCCCGTGCATCGTTTCGCCAACCCCGCCCGCTTCCGCCGCATTGCCGACGCCCTGCTGCCCTGGCTCACAGTCGCAGCCGTGGTTTCGCTGGGGGTCGGTATCTATCTCTCCCTCTTCGTGGCGCCGCCCGACTATCAGCAGGGAGAGACGGTCCGGATCATGTTCGTGCATGTCCCGGCGGCCTGGATGGCGCTCTTCATCTACGCGGTGATCGCCGTGGCGAGCGCGGTGGCGCTCATCTGGAAACATCCGCTGGCGCATATCGCGGCCAAGGCCGCTTCGCCCGTGGGCGCGGCCTTCACCTTCCTCGCACTCTTCACAGGCTCGCTCTGGGGCAAGCCCATGTGGGGAACCTTCTGGGTTTGGGATGCGCGCCTGACCTCCGTGCTGCTGCTCTTCTTCCTGTACCTCGGGCACATGGCGCTGATGAACGCCTTTGAGAATCCGGAGCGCGGGCAGAAGTCGGCGGCGGTGCTGGCCTTGGTTGGCGCGGTCAATCTGCCGGTCATCAAGTTCTCGGTCGATTGGTGGAACACGCTCCATCAACCCGCCAGCGTCCTGCGGATGGACGGCCCCACCATCGACAGCTCGATGCTTTGGCCGCTCCTGATCATGGCGCTGGGCTTCAAGCTCTACTTCGTCAGCCTGCTTCTGGTGCGCATGAAGAGCGAGCTGCTCGCCGCCCGGGCCCGCAGCCTGCGCCAACTCGCCATCCAGCAGGCCTCCGAGGGATAACCTAGAGCGCGTCCTCTTTGATCATGTCGCTGGCCTTCTCGGCGATCATGATGACGGGCGAGTTCGTGTTGCCCGACGTGATCGTCGGCATGACGGAGGCGTCCACGATGCGCAGGCCCTCAAGCCCCCTCACCTTCAAGCGGGAGTCGACCACCGCCTGATCGCCCTCGCCCATGCGGCAGGTCCCGACCGGGTGGAAGATCGTGGTGCCGATCTCCCCGGCCGCCTTGGCGAGTTGCTCGTCGCCGTCGATCTCCGCGCCGGGCTTGTACTCCTGCGGCAGGTAGGGCTGAAGCGCCGGGGCCGCCGCGATGCGGCGCGTCAGGCGAATCGCGTCCGCCGCGACCCGGCGGTCGCTCTCGGCGCTCAGATAGTTGGGCCGGATGGCGGGCGCCTCCCGGTAGTCCGCGCTCTTCGCATGGACCGACCCCCGGCTCTCCGGCCTGAGGTTGCAGACCGAGGCCGTGAAGGCGGGAAAGTCGTGCAAGGGATCGCCGAACTTGTCCAGCGACAGCGGCTGCACGTGATATTCCAGGTTCGGCGTCTCGAAGCTATCGCTGGACTTGGCGAAGGCCCCCAACTGGCTGGGCGCCATGGTGAGCGGCCCCCGCTTGAAGAGCCCATATTGGATGCCCATGCGGGCCTTGCCCCACCAGTGCTGGACCATCTGATTGAGCGTGACGGTGTTCTGAACCCGGAAGATGAGCCGGACCTGCAGGTGGTCCTGAAGGTTCTCCCCCACGCCCTGAAGCTCATGGCGGGGCTCGATCCCAAGGTCCTTCAGAAGCGACGGCCGCCCGACACCTGATAGCTCCAGGAGTTGGGGCGAGCCCACCGCGCCCGCGGCCAGTACGACCTCTCTCGTCGCAGTGATGGTGGAGGGCTTGCCGCCGTGATCCAACGCCACGCCCGTGACCCGCTTGCCCTCGAACAGCAGGCGCTCGGCCTGAGCATGGGTGAAGATCGCCAGGTTGGGCCGCCTGGCGACCGGGTGCAGGAAGCCCTTGGCCGTGTTCCAGCGCACGCCGCGCTTCTGGTTTACCTGGAAGTAGCCGCAGCCCTCGTTGTTGCCGCGGTTGAAATCGTCGGTCTTGGGAATTCCCACCTCCGAGGTTGCCTGGCGGAAGGCATCGAGGATCTCCCAGGACAGGCGCATCTCCTCGACCCGCCACTCGCCGCCCGCGCCGTGCATATCATCCGGTCCGCGCACTTGGTCTTCGGAGCGCTTGAAGTACGGCAGGACGTCGTCCCAGCCCCAGCCCTCGTTGCCCATCTGCCGCCAGCCGTCGTAATCCGCGGCCTGACCGCGCATGTAGATCATGCCGTTGATCGAGGAGCAGCCGCCAAGCACCCTGCCGCGCGGGTAGTTGAGGACGCGGCCGCCCAGGCCCGGTTCCGCCTCGGTCTTGAAGCACCAGTCGGTGCGCGGATTGTTCTGTGTGTAGAGATAGCCGACGGGGATGTGGATCCAGATGTAATCGTCCTTGCCGCCCGCCTCCAGCAGCGCCACGCGCTTGCCGGGGTCGGAGGAAAGCCGGTTGGCCAGGACGCAGCCCGCGGAGCCGGCCCCAACGATCACATAGTCGAAACTGCCGAGATCGGCCCTGTCTTCGTCAGCTTTCCCGCCGCCCACCATAGCGATCCGCCCCGCGCTTCGTCATAGGTCGATTCGAAGCAGCATTCTTTCAGCTAAGTCACAGCGGGACAATCCGCCAGCAGCATTCGGCCCGCGGTGGAACGTTATTGAAGATGAGCGGCGGTCACCGCAGGATCAGAAGGCGGTCCAGATAAGCGACGAACTTCGTCGAGAAGCGGTTCTCCTCAAGGCTGCGCACGGCAGGCTCATTGAGGTCGATCGCCAGGGTCTCTGATCCGGCGTCGAGCACCATGACCGCATGGGCGCGGCCAAGCTTGTCGTAGCCGACGGCGATCCCTGCCTCTTCAGGAGCGACTCCGGCCAGCAGCGTCAAGTGCAAGGCCATGATCGCATGGTCCTCGCAGTCGCCCTGGTTGCGGGCCATGGTCTCGCCCGGCGTCTGCCAATAGTCGGCGTCGTCGGCACGGTATTCCAGTTCAGCCAGACGGCGGCGGATGCGCTCGGCGATGTCGCGCTTGCTCGGCGGACCATAGAGGTCTTCCTCTGCATAGGCCTCCAGGCTTTCCAGCCCCCAGGCGTCCGATCCACCCTGCGAAGCGCGCGAAGCCGCCTGGCCGGCGGCGGGCTCCAGCGCGATCAGACGCTCAAGACCGGCGACGGGAATCTCGCTGTGTTCAAGGATGTCGTTGCGCACGCGCTGCCACTTGGGATGCAGGCTCGGCGAGACCGCCATGACCTTACCGAGTGCCGGGTGCTGTTGGTAGGAAACGCTGGCGGAAGCAAGAGACTGACCGGCAAGAGCATCGGACGAGCCAAGCAGCGCGCAGATAATCGCTGCGGCGGCGAAGGCCCGGATCAGAATGCTTTTGCTTTTGATCATCTCTGTCTCCCCTCGGAAGCGCTCGAAGTCCTGCTGCGCTCGTCAGGTACTTAACGTAAAGACAGAGAGTTAAACTCAAGTAAATGAGATTCGTTTATTGTTGCTTTACTTATTTAAACAATAGGTAAATAGGTGAACTTTTACATAAAATTTTCGCCACTATAGACGGTAGACCGAAAGCGTGCCGCCCCACACTTTTCATCTTTCTATCAATAATTTAGGGAAACACCGTTCAACGGCAGGGCCGCTGCACGCTACACGCCTCGCGAGACGAAACACATTTCGCTAAAATTTGTCCTTTATTTGTAGATTGAGTATTTGCGCAAGAAAAAAGGCCCGGTGCAACTATCTGCAACCGGACCGGTTTTCTGGAAGCGGAAAAGCGGGAAGGCTCTTAACGCTCCCGCAGGGCTTCCTCGCGCCAGTTCACGACTGGATTGTATCAGCGAAGTTTCAATAGGTTAGCGATGATCCGAATAAGCAGCCTGGATCAAGAATTCCCTGTTCATAGCGAATATACAGGGAAATTTAGCGAAACAGGCTTT